>NZ_JBEYTJ010000003.1:0-274188 GCF_040642995.1 Nonomuraea sp. NPDC047529
GCCGCGCTCGCGCAGCGCGAGCGCGGCATGTTCCGCGACCCCGCCGCCGCCCGCAGCACCCTGCGGGCGCTGGGCGCCGACGGGCACACGCTGCTCAGCGTCGGCCAGGACCAGGCGCGGCTGTGGGACGTGCGCACGGGCCGCCGCACCGCGCTGATCTCCGGCCTGGGGCTCGGCGGCGGCCCGGTGTCCGACATCGGGCTGTCCCCCTCGGGCCGCACGCTGGTCGCCGCCACCGAGAGCCGCGCCCGCGCGTGGGACGCCCGGACCGGCCGGCCGGTCGGAACCTGGCCGGTCAACCGGGTCAAGGACCTGGTCGAAGGTTGGGAGAACGCCGTCCGCCGGCACGAGGGCCGCAAGGTGATCGTCGAGCCGGACAACAGCGAGCAGTGGACCGTCGCCGACGCCGCCGACCCCGCCGCCAGGCGCGGCACGCTGAGCCCCGACGGCCGGTGGCTGGCCACGTCGGGCGACGGCACCCTGACCCTGACCCAGACGAAGGAGGGCTGGACGGAGGAGATCGGCGAGGGCACGGAAGGCGCCTGGAACAAGGGCGATCCCGTCTTCGACCGCGGCGGCCGGCTGCTGGCCACCGTCACCGACGCCACCGTGCAGTTCTGGCGCCTGCCCGACAGCCACCTGCTCAGCGTCGTCCCGGTGCGCGGCGACGGCGAGGCGGGCACCCGTCCGGCCGCCGCCTTCGACGGTACGACCTTCCGCTACCTCGTCGGCGACCAGGTGTTCGCCGTGGACGTCGCCGACCTGCTGAACGAGCCGAGCGAAGGGCCGCCGTACGAGCGGGCCGACCTCGGCGACGACGGGCTGCACCTCGTCGTGGACGGCACGCTGCGCCAGGTCCAGGGCGGCACGTCCGGCCGCCTGCCCGCCGCGCAGGCGCTCGGCTTCAGCCGCGACGGGCACGACGTCGCGCTGGCGTCCGGCCACGACGTCACCGTCCTGGACACCACGACGCGGAAGCCCGTGGGCGGCTTCCCGGCCGGGATCGGGAAGGCGCAGCCCGAGCTCGTCCGCTTCAGCCCCGACGGCGGCCGGCTCGCGCTCGTGCTCGACGGCCCCGGAAACGGCGAGGACGCGGTCGAGCTCTGGGACTGGCGGGCCCGCCGCCGCCTGTGGAGCACGCGCGTGAGAGGGGTCGTGGACCTGGCGTTCGCGCCCGACGGCGGGCGGCTAGCGGTGACCGGCCTGGACGTACGCCTGCTGCGGGCATCGGACGGCCGGGCCGCGGGCTCGCCGTTCGGCGTCTTCGGCAAGGACGTCCTGGGCGCCTGGGTGCGCTTCACCCACGCGGGGGACGGGGTGGTCGTGTTCGACTCGCGCGGGCGGCTGAGCACGTGGGACGCGGGCGGCCGGCGGCTGGTCGAGGACACCGAGGGGTTCTCCTTCGCCGGGACGGCGGCGTACTCGCCGGTCGAGGACCTGGTCGCGGCCGACGCCGGGCAGGGCCGCGTCCGCCTGATCGACCCGAGGACCGGCGTCGACCTCGGGCTGTCCGCTGACCCGGGCGGCGGCCTCGACCGCGACGAGGGCGAGCTGCTGTCGGTCGCCTTCACCCCCGACGGGTCGCACGTCCTGACGGTGGACGCCGGCGGGACCATCGGACGCGTCCCGGCCGTCGCCGAACTGGTGGCGCGGACGGTCTGCGCCCGCGCCGGGCGGGCGCTGACCGAGCGGGAATGGCGGACGTACGTGCCCGCGCTGCCCTACCGGCCCGTCTGCGGGTGATCGCGCCGTCACACCAGCGTCAGGTAGCCGGCCAGCTCGGCGGCGGAGTCCGTGGCGATCCCGACGTGGCCGTCCGGGCGCACGAGCGTGTGCCGCACCCCGCCGTACGGCTCGGCCGGCGCGTACGCCCGCACCTCGGGCCCGCCCGGCACGCGGGGCGCCGGATCCGGTGACAGCAGCGTGAAGTGCGGGCCGCGCAGCAGGTCGAACATGCGCGCCCGGGAGCCGTCGGCCAGCCGCAGCGGCCCGTCGGGCACCCGTTCGCCGCCCGCGCGGGCCAGCGAGCCGCCCCGGTAGCCGACCTGGAGCTGGTAGGTCTCCTCGTCCCGCTTGTACGACTTCCTGTCGTGCAGGTCCGTGCTGAGGCCGAGCACGCGGGCGGCGACCGGGCGGCGCTCCTCCTCGTAGGTGTCCAGCAGCGACGCCGGCCCGCCGGTCAGCGCGCGGGCGAGCTTCCAGCCCAGGTTGTAGGCGTCCTGGACGCCGGTGTTGAGCCCCTGGCCGCCCGCCGGGGAGTGCACGTGGGCGGCGTCCCCGGCCAGGAGGACGCGTCCGGCGCGGTAGGCGTCGGCCAGCCGGATGTTGACCCGGTAGAGGGAGGACCACAGCAGCTCGGTGATGCGGACACCATGGGCACTGCGCAGCATCGAGCGTTCGGCGAAGAGCCGCTGGAAGCCGGCCGATGTCAGGTCCGGCGTCGCGCCCGGCCTCAGCGGCGCCATGAACTGGAAGCAGTCGGTGCCGGCCATGGGGTAGAGCGCCACCATCCCCCTGCCCGGCCGCACCCAGGCGTGGATGTGCTCCCGGTCCAGTCCCTCGACGCGCACGTCCCCGAGGGCCATGCGCTCCTCCTCGCGGGTCTCGCCGGTGAAGCCGACGCCGAGCGCCTTGCGTACCGTGCTGCGGCCGCCGTCGGCGGCGACCAGGTATCCGGCCCGCAGCGTCGCGCCGGTGCCGAGCCGGGCCGTCACGCCCTCCGCGTCCTGCGCGAAGCCGGTCAGCTCGACGCCGTGCTCGACCTCGCCGCCCAGCTCGGCCAGCCGCTCCCGCAGCACCGCCTCGGTGCGCCACTGCGGGTGCATCCGCACCATCGGGTACGGCACCTCGTCGCTCGCCGCCGCCGGCCTGTGCATGCGGCCCTGGTAGACCGGCAGCCGCCCGATCCTGACCCGGATGGGCGGGTAGGGCGTCGTCCCGGCCAGGACCCGGTCGATGATCCCGAGATCGTCGAAGATCTCCTGCGTGCGCGGTTGCAGGCCCTTGCCCTTGGAGCCCGCCGAGGGCGCCGCCGCCCGCTCGACGACGCGGTGCGCGATCCCGCGCCTGGCCAGCTCCACGGCGAGGGTGAGGCCGGTGGGCCCGGCGCCGACGATGAGCACGTCCGTCCTGTCTGTCATGGGGCGACCGTGCCAGCGGCCGCTGCCGGATCTCTGTCACCGCCCTGCCACGGGGTCACAGGCAGGGCGGACGGTAGGACAGGTCGTCGAAGTACCGCCGCCACTCGGCCCGCGTGAGCGGCATCCCGGCGGCCTCGCAGACCACCGCCGCCACCGCCTCCGGCCGCAGGTCCCACAGCCGCAGGTCGTGGCCGGCGGCCGAGACGAGGGTGTGGTCGTCGGCGTACAGGACGGTCCCGAGGTCGGGGTGGGACAGCACGGCGATCGGCCGGCGGGACCGCAGGTCCCACACGCGGGTGGTACGGGAGGCGTCCGTGGTGGCCAGGGCGGCGCCGTCGGGGCTGAACCCGGCGATCCGGACGGTGTCGTCGTGCCCGCGCAGGACCGCCGGACGGGGAACGCGGCGGAGGTCGGCGATCCTCCAGACCCGGGCGGTCCGGTCGTGGCCGGTGCTGACCAGCACGTCGCCCTTGGGGCCGAAGCGCACGGCGGCCACCGCGTCGGCGTGCTCCTCGTGGTGGGCGACCTGGTCGAGGGCGCGGCGGCGCACGTCCCACAGCCGTACGCCGCGGTCGGCGCCACCGCTGGCCAGCCGGCCGCCGTCGGGGCTGAAGTCGAGCGCGCCGACGTCGCCGAAGCCGTCGCGGGCGGCCAGGCGGCGCGGGGGGCCGGTGACGTCCCAGAGCAGCAGCCGCCCGCCGTGGTCGCCCGTCGCCAGGGTGCGGCCGTCGGGGCTGAGCGCGGCGACCGCCAGGCCGCGCACCGGCAGCCGGACGTGCCGGGCCGGGCGGTAGGGGTCGCGGATGTCCCACACGGTCACGGCCACGCCGCGCTCGACGGTGGCCAGGCGGCGGGCGTCGCCGCTCAGGGCCAGACCGGCGGCCCGTGGAACGTTCCAGCGTGACAGCAGCACGCGGTGCCGGGGATCGCGGACGTCCCACAGCGCGCCGCCGCGCGCGCCGGTCGTGGCCATCAGCGTCCGGTCCCGGCTCAGGGCCAGCTCGGTCACCGGGTCGGGCACGCGTACCGGATGGCGCCACTGGTAGAAGGCGCCGGCCGCGGACCCGGTGGCCAGCGCCTGACCGTCGGCGGTGAAGGCGAGGCCGAGCACGCGGTCGGGATGCGGGAACGAGGTGACCTCCGCGCGGGTGGCCAGGCTCCACAGCCGGACCGTGCGGTCGTCGCCCGCGGCGGCCAGGACGGTGCCGTCCGGGCTGAAGGCCAGGGCGCCGGCGGGGTCGCCGTACCGGGTGGGACGGTGGCAGCGCCGAGCGTCCAGGCGGCAGAGCCAGGTGCCGCGGTCGGGGGCGGACCAGGCCAGCGCGCTGCCGTCGGGGCTGATCGCGAGCGCGGCGGGGGCGTCCTGGAGGCCTGTCGCGATCGTGTCGGCGGGGGAGGCGGGGGCCGCCGGGTCCCACAGGCGCACGCTGCCGTCGTCGTGGCCGGTGACCACCGCGTCGTCGCCGACGGCGAAGCGGGTGACCTGGGCGGACGTGCGTACCGGGGGGAGGGGGACCGGCCGGCCAGCCAGCCGCCACCGCCGGACGCCGTGCGCCGCGGCGGCGAGCACCGTGCGGCCGTCCGGGGTGAACGCGGCCGTGGACGCGCCGGGCAGGGCGGCGACGTGCCGGGGGCGGGCCGGGTCCACGACGTTCCACACCTCGACGCCGTCCCGGGTGGCCGCCAGCAGGACGCGGTCCCCGCCGGACGGGCGGAAGGCGAGCGCGCCGACCGGCCCGGCGGTGCGCGGCAGGGTGGCGAGCGGGGTGCGGCGGCGTGAGTCGGCGGCGTCCCACAGCTCGACCACGCCGTTGTCGGCGCCGGTCGCGAGCAGGGCGTGGTCCTGGCTGTAGGCGATCGCGCGCAGGCGGTCGCCGGTGGAGCGCAGCCGGGTGGCGTACGGCTCGGCGGTGTCGAGCAGCGTGCCCCGGGTGCCCGGGGTGTCGGCCAGGCCCTGGGCGGCCACCGCCACCTGCATCGCCAGCGCCGGGTCCGTCGTCCGCAGCGCCCGCGCCTGGGCGGCGGCCCGTTCGGCGAGCGCGGTGACGCGGGCGTCGCTCGCCCGGCCGCTCTTCTGCCACGCCAGCCCGGCCCCCACCCCGGCGACCACGACCAGCACCACCAACGCCACCACCAGCCCCCGCACCCTCCGCCGGACCGGACACCCCCCGCCGCGGGCGGGCGAACCAGGCACCGGACCCGACGGTTCCCCGCCCCCACCCCCCTCCAGGGCCGGGGACGCCTCCACGAGAAAGCCCTCGGTGGGCCGCGCCGTTACGCAGAGGGCGTCGTCGGCAGGCGGTGGTGGTGCGGTGGTGGCGGGGTGGTAGGCGTGGCGGGTGAGGGTGTCGCCGTCGCGGTGGTGCCAGGTGGCGCGCATCGCGTGGGAGAGGCGGGGCAGCGCGTCGGCCGCCGCCGGGGCGTCGTCGCGGGCCCCCAGGTCGTGCAGGATCGTCTCGGTCAGCCCCGGCTCCAGGGACAGGCCCGCGACCCGGGCCGGTCCGGTGATCGCGCGGCGCAGCTCGGCGCCGGTCATCGGGCCGAGCGGCAGCGACCGTGCCCGCAACGCCTCCACCAGTGGTGGAAACCCCAGGCACCGCTCGTAGCAGCCGGCCCGCATCCCGATCACCACCGGCAGCCCGCCCGCCGCGAGCCGGCACAGCTCCTCGACGTACGCCGCCCGCTCGCTTTCGGCCCGAGCCGTGAACAACTCCTCGAACCGGTCGACCACCAGCAGCGCGCACGACTCCACCGGCCGCCCGCCGCCCCCGACCGGCGAGCCCGGCGTACGCCACAACACCCCGGTGCCGCCCCCCGGCAGCGCCCCTTCCAGGACGGCCGGCACCAGCCCGGCCGCCAGCACCGACGTCTTCCCGACCCCGGCCGCCCCGGTCAGCACCACGGGATGGCCGGGACGGCCGGGGTCCGAGAGCAGCCCCACCAGCTCCGACACCACCCGCTCACGCCCGAAGAGCCACCTGGCGTCCCCGGCCGTGAACGGCCCGGAGGGCCAGGGGCACGGATCCCGCGCGCACCGGTCCCGCTCGCTCCCCAGCCCCGCGCCGAACCCGTCGTCCATCCCGCACCGCATCCCGTCACCCAGCGAAGTCGATCGGGGACTCAGGGTACGCGCGCCCGCCAGGCGGCGTACGCCGGTCCGGAAGGCGGCATCCACCGGACCGGCACGAAGCCCGGGAAGATCAGCCCTTGCGGCCGACGCCCGCGTAGTAGACGGCCTCGCGGTCGGCATACAACGTCTCGGGGACGGGACGCCAGCGTGGCAGCGCCACCACGCCCGGCTCCAGCAGCTCCAGCCCGTCGAAGAAGCTCGTGACCTCGTCCAGGGTGCGCAGCGTCATGGGCGCGCCGCCGCTCTCGTTCCAGTGGCGGACGCCCTCTTCGAGCTGCCTGCCGACGAGCCCGTGGGAGACGGCCAGATGGCTGCCCGGCGCCATCGCGGCCAGCAGTTCGGCGATGATCGAGCGGGCCTGTCCGGTGTCGGGGATGAAGTCCACGACGCCGAGCAGGGTCAGCCCGATCGGCCGGTCGAAGTCGAGATGCTCGGCGGCGGCGGCCAGGATCTTGTCGGGCTCGCGCAGGTCGGCGTCGACGAAGGCAGTCGTGCCCGCGGGGGCGGCCCGCAGCAGCGCCCGCGCGTGGGCCAGGACCATGGGATCGTTGTCGACGTACACGACGTGGCTGTCGGGGGCGACCGCCTGGGCGACCTGGTGGGTGTTGTCGGCCGTGGGGATGCCGGTGCCGATGTCCAGGAACTGCCGGATGCCCGCCTCCCCGGCCATGTACCGCACCGCGCGGCCGAGGAACTCCCGGTTCGTACGGGCCAGCACCGGCAGGTCGGGCACGGCGGCGAGGATCTGCGCGCTCACCATCCGGTCGATCTCGTAGTTGTCCTTGCCGCCCAGCCACAGGTCGTAGATGCGGGCGGGGCTCGGAACATCGGTGTTCAGCGAACGTTCGCTCATCGCGACGCCTTCCGGACGAAAGGGGCTATGTGGGAGATCGTAGCCCCAAGATCCTTCCGCGGGCCACGCCCGCCCGGCCGGGTCTAAGGTTCCAGGGATGAGCCGCCCACCTCTCGCCCATGCCAGGGCCGACGTGCACGTCACCTACCACTGCCTCCTGGTCGGCGAGCCGGGCCGCGACCATCCGGGAACCGTCCCCAACGGGCTGGTCGCCGCCGCACCCGGCGCCGCCGTGATCCGGACGGGCATCCACACCGGCGTCGTGGACGTGACCGTCCGGCTGGCCGAGACCGCGCCGCCCCCCGACCCCGAGGGCTGGGACGAGACCGAGGAGGTGGAGCTCGTCACCTTCACCGGCGAGGTACGCCTGTCCGGCATGATGCACTCCCCGCCGGACGCCCTGCCCGTCCTGACGCCCCAGGGGCCGGGCCGTTACGGCATGCGTGTGCAGGCCCGCGGCCGGGACATCGCCCCCGCCGCGGTGCCGAAGGTGCCGTTCGAGTTCTACCGGGTGACCGTCTGGCCGGTGGAGACCGGGCCGGACGCGGCGGCGAGGCTCGGCGTCGGAGTCGCGGACGAGACGGGACTGCCCGACAAGTCGTCGGAGATCCAGCGGTGGGCGCGCGAGCACAACAATCCGCAGACCGAGCGCGGTCGCCTGGCCTCGGGCCGGGACCAGCGGCCCGCGTCGCCGACACCGGCGTGAGGCGGGGGGTCAGAGCAGGCGGCGTTGCACCGCGTCGGCGATGGCCGTGGTCACGATCCACTCGACGGCGGTGGCGCCGGGCGGGTCGCCCTCGCTGCCGGCGAACAGCAGGTGGCCGCTGCCGATCAGGGTGAGCGCGAGGGCGTCGACGTCGGCGTCGACCGCGATGCGGCCCATCTCGCGCTCGGCGGTCAGGTAGGCGGCGATCATGGTCGTGGCCTCGGCCAGGAGCGGGATGCCCGACGACCCGGCCTGGCGCAGGCGGGCGCGCAGGCCGTCGCGGGAGATGACGAGGCCGACGACGGCCACGGCGACCGACCCGAACAGCTCCAGCAGCGCGAGGGTGAGGTTCCCGGCGACGGTGCCGGTGCCGGCGCTCTCGCGCAGGGCGGCGGACTGGGCCTCGACGCGGCGGATGCGGTCGGTCACCAGGTCGGCGAGGAAGGCGTCGAAGTCGGCGAAGTGGCGGTGGAGCACACCCTTGGCGCAGCCCGCCTCGGTGGTGACCGCCCGGCTGGTCAGAGCGTTGGGGCCGTCTCGGAGCAGGACGCGCTCGGCGGCGTCGAAGAGCTGCTCGCGTACGTCGCGGAGGGCTACGCCTGTGGGCACCGGGCCGGTCTCCTTCGTTCACGAATCCCGTTCAGCGTAGACGAGTGGGCACATGCCCACTAGAGTGGGCGCATGCCCACTAACAGCTCCGAGAACGAGCCGCACCGCCACCGGGGGATGGCCGAGTCCTTCGGCGCGGACGCCGACCGCTACGACCGCACCCGCCCCCGCTACCCCGAGGAGATGATCGCCGGGATCGCCGCCGCCGCCCCCGGCCCGGACGTCCTCGACGTCGGCATCGGCACCGGCATCGCGGCCCGCCAGTTCCAGGCGGCCGGCTGCCGGGTGTCCGGCGTGGACGTCGACGCCCGCATGGCCGAGCTGGCCCGGCGCGACGGCATCGAGGTGGAGGTGTCCGCCTTCGAGTCCTGGGACCCGGCCGGGCGCACGTTCGACGCGGTCGTCGCCGGCCAGACCTGGCACTGGATCGACCCGGTCGCGGGCGCGGACAAGGCGGCCCGGGTGCTGCGGCCCGGCGGCGTGCTGGCGCTGTTCTGGAACGTCTTCCAGCCCCCGGACGTCCTGCGCGACGCCTTCGCCGAGGTCTACCGCCGCATCCTGCCCGACCTGCCGGCGCTCGGCCAGGCCGGTCCGGCGGTGGACCTGTACTCGTCGCTGCTCGACAAGATCACCGACGGCGTGCGCGCGGCGGACGCGTTCGGCGAGCCCGAGCGCCGGCAGTACGCATGGGAGCGCGTCTACACCCGGGACGAGTGGCTGGAGCAGGTGCCCACGCACGGCCCGGCCACCGGGTTGCCGCCGGAGCGGCGCCGCGAGCTGCTGGAGGGCGTCGGGGCCGCGATCGACGCGGTCGGCGGCGCCTTCACCGTCCACTACGACGTCCTGGTGCTCACCGCAGTTCGGAGGGCCGGGTAGCCGCCGCTGCCCGCCACGGTGGCCGGTTCAGGCCGGTTGCGGCGTCCGCGGCTCGGCCCTGGCCGGGGCGTAGAGGCCGAGCCGGCGCAGGGCCGGCGCCGTCATCATGGTGGTGACCAGGGCCATCAGCACGAGCACCGTGAACGTGCCGGGCGCGATCAGCCCCATGCCGAGCCCGGTGCTCAGCACGACGATCTCGGTGACGCCGCGGGCGTTCATCAGCACGCCGAGCCCGAGCGCGAGCCGTCCCGGCATGCCGCCCGCCCAGGCGATCACCCCGGCCGCCCCCAGCTTGCCGAGGACGGCGGCCACCAGCAGCACCGCCCCGCCCAGCAGCACCGCCGGGTGGCCGAAGGCCAGGTGCACGTCGGTGCGCAGCCCGATCGAGGCGAAGAACACCGGCAGCAGCATCGCGCGGTTGAGCGAGCCGAGGCGTTCGGGCACCGCGCCGAGCACGGGCGCCTCCCGGGGGAAGGCGACCCCCGCCAGCAGCGCCCCGAAGATCGCGTGCACGCCGATGGCGTCGGTCGCCGCGGCCAGGGCGAAGATCAGGCCCAGGACGAGCGCGAGCGCGGCGGGGGCGGGCAGCCGCCGGTCGGCGTGCCGGGCCGCCAGGGCGGCGAGTGCGGGACGTACGGCGAGGGTCACGGCGAGCACCAGGGCGGCGGCCAGCGCCAGCGAGGTCAGGACGCCCGCCGGGGAGCCGGCGTGGGCGAGGGCGATCACCGCGGCCAGCGCGCACCAGGCGAGCACGTCGGCCAGCCCCGCGCAGAGGATCGCCAGCGAGCCCAGCCGGGTGACGGTCAGCCCGGCCTCCTGGAGGATCCTGGCCAGCACGGGGAACGCGGTGACGCTGAGCGCGGTCCCGACGAACAGCACGAACGCCGTGCCCGACGCCGACGGCCCGGCCAGCGCGTCGGCGAACGGGAGCGCCGCGACGGTTCCCAGGGCGAAGGGCACGGCCATCATGGCCAGCGCGGCGACGCCCACGACCGTGCGCTGCCGGCCGAGGGCGGCCGGGTCGAACTCCCGTCCCACCGTGAACATGAAGATCGCCAGCCCGGTCTGGGCCAGCAGTTCGAGCTGCGGCGCCACCCAGCCGGGCAGGATCAGCGCGGACACCCCCGGCGCCAGCGAGCCCAGCGCCGACGGCCCGAGCAGCAGCCCCGCCACCATCTGCCCCACCACGGACGGCTGGCCCGCCCGGCGCGCCAGGACGCCGCCCAGCGAGGCCAGCCCGCCGATGACCGCCACCGCGAGGAACAGGCGCAGGATCGACTGGGCGGGCGGCACTCCGGCGTGCGCGGCCGGCGCCGCCGGATGCCCCGGTTCCTGCGCGCCCGGCCCGAACACGAGCAGGAGTGACACGCCGGCCACGGCGATCAGCAGCAGCGCGACCGCCAGGCCCCGGGCCGGGAGGGGCAGCAGGGCCTGTTCGGTGTCGTCGAGCGGGTCGTCTCCGCGCATGGTCGCACCTTCCTGCGTACTCCGCGATGGGCTGCCCGGCCCTTCGCCGGCTCCGGCGGCCGGCTCAGTCCGCGGCCGGGAGCGGCCCTGCCGCCCGCCGGCCGATCAGCAGCAGGGCGCCGACGGCGGCGACGATGCCGACGGCGATGACGGGGATCAGTGCCGGGTAGCCGAAGTCGCTCGCCACCAGGCCGAACAGCGGGGGGCCGAGCAGGGAGCCGAGGCTGCCGGCCTGGGCGATGACGCCGTTGCCGACGTCGGCGTGGTCGAGGCGTTCCAGGATCAGGGGGAGCGCGGCGAAGACGAGGGCGCCCAGGAAGCCGTTCTCCATGGAGATGACGCCGGCGCCGGTGAGCGCGCCCGCGGAGGAGCCGCCGGAGTACAGGATCCAGGCGGCCGGCACGACGAGGAACCCCGACAGGGCCAGCACGCCGACCCGTACGCCCCTGCGCAGCAGGACGCCCACCGCCAGCCCGCCGGCCACGCCGAGCAGCGAGATCACCGAGGTCAGCGCGCCCGCGGCGGCGGCCGAGCGGCCGTACTGCTCGATGAGCAGGGTGGGCAGGAGCACGATCACCGGGATGGTCACCAGCGCTGTCAGGCAGAAGGCCGCGGCGAGCACGCCCGGCCAGGCCAGCGCCCGCGCCCGGGGGACCGGCCCGGCGGCCTGCGCCGCGCCGCCGCGTGGCAGCCGCGCCCACGTCACCACCGCGGTCAGCAGCGTCAGCCCGGCGATCAGCCCGGTCCAGCCGCGCCACCCCAGCGCGTCGCCGGCCGCGCCGCCGGCCAGCGTGCTGGCCCCCAGCCCGACCGGGACGAACGTCGCCCACACCGACAGGGCGGTGCCCCGGTCGCGCTCCTGGGCCAGGCGCAGGATCAGCGCCGGGCAGGAGATGGTGACCAGGACGTAGCCGACGCCCTCGACGCCGCGGGCGATGAGCAGCCAGACGAAGTCGTCGGCGGCCATGCTCGCCGCGCCCGCCGCCGCGATCAGGGCCAGCCCGGTGACCAGCGACCGCCCGGTGCCGAAGCGGCGGACGAGGTAGCCCGCCGGCAGGCCGACCGCGGCCCCGACGCCGACCACCGCCGAGATCACCCAGCCCAGCTCCGACAGCGACAGCCCGAGCTGGGCGGCCACCGCCGGTCCGACCGAGGAGAACTTGCCGAGGCTCATCGCGGCGACGACCCCGCCGACGTAGACGACGAGGATCGTCAGCCAGGGGGAGCGTGGCGGGGACGCCTCCGTGATCTTCGCCGCCGACCGGGGGTCCATGAGTCTCCTTCGCACTGCGTTCCGCGGGCCAGGGTTCCCACGTCCGATCTTCGCCATGCCGGCGGCCTCGATCAACCCGCTTCTCCCGTGGCGAGGATGCCGATGGCCGACTCGGTGACGTCGACGGCCCCGGCCGACAGCAGCGCGTCGATCGTCTCGGGCACGTCCCGCCTGGGCAGGACGCCCTGGACGACGACCATGGCGCCGTCGGCCAGGTCGGGGCCCGAGCGCCAGGACCGGCCCGGCATCGCGGGCACCACCTCGGCCAGCCGGTCGGCGGGGGCGCGGACCGTCAGCAGCACGTGGGCCGGGCCCACCCAGGCGGCGCGCAGCAGCAGGGCGACGTTCCTGATCACGTCGCGCCTGGCCGGGTCGGCGTAGGCGGCCGGGTTGGCGACGAGCTGCGCGCCGCAGGTCCGGACGGTCTCGATGACGCGCAGGTCGTTCTGGCGGAGCGAGTGGCCGGTCTCCACGACGTCCATCAGGGCGTCGGCCAGCTCGGGGATCTTGGCCTCGGTCGCGCCGTAGGACACGACCACCTCGGCCCGCCGTCCCGCCTCGCGGAAGAAGCGGCGGCCGATGTTCGGGTACTCGGTGGCCACCCTGACCCCGTCGTCCAGGTCGGCCGCGCTGCGGGCGGGGTGGCCGGACGGCACCGCGAGCACCAGCCGCCACGGCCGCTCGGTGTTCCTGGAGTAGTCGAACGACTCCACCACCTCGACCTCGGCCCCGCTCTCCTCCACCCAGTCGGCGCCGGTCAGCCCGAGGTCGAAGGTGCCGTCCCCGACGACCAGGGGGATCTCGCGCGGCTTGTAGAAGGCCACGTGCGACACGCCGGAGTGGTCCACCGTGCCGCGGTAGGAGCGTTCGGAGCGCCGCCGTACGGGGAGCCCCGCGGTCGCGAAGAGCTCCAGGGCCCGCCGCTCCAGCGACCCCTTCGGCAGGGCGAGCGAGATCATGGTTCCTCCTTGCGAGCACGGCGGCGACGAGGGGGGCGCGGGGTCACACGTGCAGCAGCCGGTCGATGCCGACGACGGGCGGCTCGGGCAGGCTGGACGGCCGCACCTCGATCTCGCCCACCACGAGGTCGTCCGGCCAGGAGCCGACGATGGTGCCCACGCAGCGGGCCACCGACCGGGTGCTCATCTTGTGCGGCGACCCGTCGCCGTCGAGGTTGGCGATGGCGCCTGGCGAGACCAGGCAGGCCCGCACCCCGTTGCGCCGCTCCTCCAGCAACAGCGTCTCGACCAGTGCCTTCAGCCCGGCCTTGGTGGCACTGTAGGCGGCCCCGCCCTCGAAGTACCGGGTCCCGGCGTGGCTGCCCATGGCGACGAACATCCCGCGGGCGGCCCGCAACGCCGGCAGGACGGCCTTGAGCAGGTGGAAGCAGGCGCTCAGGTTGATCGCGACCAGCCGCTCCCAGTCCTCCCCGCGCAGGTCGGCGATCGGGTCGAGCACCCGGTCCACCGCGTTGGACACGCAGACGTCGAGCCGGCCCGCCGCGCCGAGCACCTGGGCGGTCGCCTCCGCGATCTGCGCGGGGTCCGACAGGTCGCACTTGTGCTCGCCGAGCCAGTCCTCGCCGGCGAGCGAGCGGTTCAGGGAGAAGACGCGGTAGCCGCGCTCGCGCAGCTCCTCGGCGATGGCCAGCCCGCTGCCCCGGTTGCTGCCGGTGACCAGTGCGGCCGGGGTCTCATGTGATGACATCGAGGACGCGGCTCCACTGGTTCACGATCTCCTCGCCGGCCACGCCGTCCCGGAACAGGTCCTTGTCGAGCGGGGAGCCGTCCTGGTGGCGCAGGCGCATGCAGTCCTGGGAGATCTCGGAGATGACGGTCAGGCCGCCGTCGGCGGTCTGCCCGAAGATGAGGCAGAAGTCCCACACCTCCAGCGGGCGCAGCCAGGACCGCAGCACGTCGTTGACGGCGAGGGACAGCTCGCGCATCTCCTCCACCGGCAGGTCGAGCGCCCGCAGGTAGTCCTCGCCGATCGGCTGGTCCTCGGGGTCGGTCCGGTAGTCGAACTTCACGACCGGGCGCGGCAGCGGGGCGCCGTCCTCGAACAGGCCGGGGTATTTGCGGGTGGTCGATCCCGTGGCCCGGTTCTTCACGATCACCTCGAACGGCG
The DNA here is from genome assembly GCF_040642995.1 of Nonomuraea sp. NPDC047529. Lineage (NCBI taxonomy): Bacteria > Bacillati > Actinomycetota > Actinomycetes > Streptosporangiales > Streptosporangiaceae > Nonomuraea > Nonomuraea sp. NPDC047529. Next base: position 14,182 of record NZ_JBEYTJ010000003.1, read on the forward strand.
GCGCCGGGCAGTAGTCGGCCACGTACGAGTCGGCCGAGACCCGTTCCCGGAACGCGCACGGCACCCCGGCGTCGGCCAGCCGGGCCGCCGCCCTTTCGTAGAAATCGAGCCGGAGCGGCCCGGTGCGTTCGACGATTTCATCGCGGTGGTACGTGAAACTGCGCAGGCTGGGGATTATCTGCACCAGGCAGCGCCCCTCCGGCAGCAGCCACAGACGCTTACTGCGCCCGACGATATCCGGCTCTCCGCGGCCGGCCGGACTTCCCGGTTCGGTTCCGTTATCCACGTGGCCTCCATCCGCCGACAATGGCCCACACAACTTGATATTGCGGGCACCTGATTGTCAAGGCGGCGTGCCCCTGGAAAAAGGAGCACTTGACGTCCGTCTCGCGGTCTTGATATGTCGTCCGACCGTGCCCGGGATCCTGGAAGAAAGAGTACTTGACGGGCCCCGGCGACCGGACGGTACTGTCTTCTGAAATTGAGAATTCCGATCTTAATTCAAATCCCAATGGGGGGAGGATCGTTGTCGGAATATGAGCGCATAGCTCACTCGAAGATCACGCGAAAGTTCAGGTCGGCGGGGCAGCAGCTCTTGTTCTCGCGGGGGCGGCGGGGCGAGGTGTCCGACGCGAACGGCGTACCGTACATCGATTTCGTCATGGGTTATGGGCCAGTGATAATCGGCCACGCGGACGCCCAGTTCAACGAAATTCTCTGCGGTTATCTCGGCAACGGCGTCATGCTGCCGGGCTACACCACGTTCCACCAGGAATACCTGAACAGGCTGCTCGGCGAGCGGCCCGGCGACCGCGGCGCGTTCTTCAAGACCGCCTCCGAGGCCGTCACCGCCGCCTTCCGGCTGGCCGCGATGCGCACCGGCAGGCTCGGCGTCATCCGCAGCGGCTATGTCGGCTGGCACGACGCCCAGATCGCCGACTCGCTCAAGTGGCACGAGCCGCTGCACTCGCCGCTGCGGGACAAGCTCCGCTACACCGACGCCATGCGCGGCGTCGGCGACTCCGAGCCGGTGGCCAACTGGGTGGACCTGCGCCTCGAATCCCTGGCCGAGCTGCTGGAACGGCACCGCGGCCGGCTGGGCTGCTTCGTCTTCGACGCGTACCTGGCCTCCTTCACCACGGCCGACGTGCTGCGCCAGGCCGTCGCCATGTGCCGCGAGGCCGGCCTGCTCACCGTCTTCGACGAGACCAAGACCGGCGGCCGGATCTCGGCACTCGGCTACGACCACGACAACGCCCTCGGCTCCGACCTGATCGTGATCGGCAAGGCGCTGGCCAACGGCGCCCCGCTGAGCATCCTGGCCGGTGACGCGGACCTGCTCGCGCTGGCCGAGAAGGCCCGGCTGAGCGGCACCTTCTCCAAGGAGATGATCGCCGTCTACGCCGCGCTGGCCACCCGCGACGTCCTGGAGAAGCCCGTCGGAGACTCGCCCGACGGCTGGACGGAGATCGGGCGGATCGGCACGCAGGTGGCCGCCGCCTTCACCGCGGGCGCCGCGGACGCCGGGGTCGAGGCCCTGGTCGGCGCCCGTCCGGTGCTCGGCGGCGGCATGTTCGAGCTGGTCTACCACGACGTGGGGCTGCTGGGCGACAAGGAGCGGCGCGAGTCGCTGCTGGCCGAGCTCGCCGGGGTCGGCATCCTGCTGCTCGAAGGGCACCCGTCCTTCGTGTGCCTGGCCCACCGCGACCTCGACTGGGACGACCTGCGCGACCGGGCGCGGCAGGCGTTCGAGGCGTGGAGCGCGCCCGCGGAGGCCGGCCGTGGCTGACCTCCTCCGGCTCGCCCTGGTCGGCTGTGGCCGTCAGATGCAGCAGAACCTCTTCCCGTTCCTGCAACGCATCCGCGGCCACCAGGTCGTGGCCTGCGTCGACCCCGACCTGTCGCTGGCCGCCGACGTGCAGTCGCTGGCCGGCGGCGCGACCTGCGTCTCGTCGGTGGACGAGCTCGACCTGGAGATGGTGGACGCCGCCGTGCTGGCCGTCCCGCCGGAGCCGTCGTACCTGCTGGTCCGGCAGCTCGCCGAGCGCGGGGTCGACTGCTTCGTCGAGAAGCCGGCCGGGCCGTCCACGCCCTCGCTCCAGGACCTGGAGCACGTGGTGCGGCGCACCGGGCGGCACGTCCAGGTGGGCTTCAACTTCCGCTACGCCGAGACGCTGCAACGGCTGCACGAGTTGAGCGAGGAGATCCGGGCCACGCCGTGCTCGGTGACCATCGACTTCTACAGCCGCCACCCGTCCGCGCCGCAGTGGGGGGTGGACACCACCCTGGAGGCGTGGATCCGGCACAACGGGGTGCACGCCCTCGACCTGGCCCGCTGGTTCGTGCCGTCGCCGGTCGTCCAGGTGGACGCGCACGCCATCGCCAGTGACGCCGACCGGTTCCAGGTCAACCTGTTCCTGCGGCACCACGACGGCTCGCTGTCCACGCTGCGCATGGGCAACCACGTCAAGCGGTTCATGGTGGGCGTCACCGTGCAGGGCATGGACGGCAGCCGGTACAGCGCGCCGTCGCTGGAGCGGGTGACGCTCGAACTGTCCGACGGCGTGCCGTACGGCCAGGAGCTGCACAGCACCCGCAACCTGGACCACGGGTGGGCGCGCAGCGGTTTCGGGCCCGAGCTCCAGGCGTTCGTGGACGTCTGCGCGCAGCGGTCGGCCGAGGCCCGAACGGGCGCACGTCCCGCGGTCAAGGGCGTGCCGTCGGTCTCCGACGCGCTGGCCGCCTCCGCCCTGTGCGACCGGGTGATGGCGGAGCTGAACACGGCCGCGACGAACGGCTTCGGCCTGCTGACCGGCTCCGTCCGGGCCTCGGCCTAGGCGGGGGCCGTTGACGAGAAGGGGGAGGCATGACTGAACGGGCGCGACCGGCCGCGGGCGGGCGGCCGGTCGCGTCGCACGATCAGGCCGACCGGCGGACCGGCCCAGGCACGCGCGAGGGGCGGCCGGTCGCGTCACGGGGGGTGGGCCGGTGGGTGGCCGGTCATCTGGGCCGGCACCGGCTCTCGCTGCTGCTGTTCACCCTGGCGGCCGTGGCGGCGAGCCTGTGCTCCACGCTCGTGCCCGTCCAGATCGGCACGGCGTTCGCCGAGGCCACCGGCCCCCGGCACGACCTCGGCGCGGTCGGGGTGGCGGCGCTGGCGGCCGCGCTGCTGGCGGCCGGCCGGTTCGTCGCCGACCTGCTGTCGAACGGCTCGATGGAGGTCGTCGCCCAGCGCGTCAAACGGGACGTACGCGACGAGCTGTACCGCAGCCTGCTGGCCAAGCGCATGGCCTTCCACGACCAGCAGCGCATCGGCGACATCCTGGCCCGCGCGATCAACGACGCCAGGCTCGTCGACTACATGCTCAGCCCGGGGGCGGCCACCGCCGCCAACGGCGTCCTGGCCCTGCTGGTGCCGATCCTGTTCATCGCCTCGCTGGACCCGCGGCTGCTGCTGGCCCCCGGCGTGCTGGTGCTGGTGTTCGCCTACGCGCTGCGCTACCACCTGCGCCGGCTCTACCCGCTGGTCATGCGCACCCGCGAGACCTTCGCCGACCTCAACGAACGCTTCTCCACCACGCTGTCGGGCATCGCCACCGTCAAGGCCGCCACGCAGGAGGACTTCGAGCGGCGCGCCCTGCGGTCGGCCGCCGCCGCCTACCGGGACGCCTTCGTCCGGCGCGGCCGGGCGCAGGCGGTCTACCTGCCCGCGCTGAGCTTCGCGCTGGCCATGGTGACCGGCTCCCTGCACTCCCTCTACCTCTACTCGCAGGGGGAGCTGGCGCTGTCCCAGGTGGTGACCTACCTCGGCTGGCTACTGCTGTTCGCGCAGCCCGTCACCATGTCCGAGCAGGCTGTGCCGGTGATCCAGGAGGGCTTCGCCGCCGCCGCGCGCATGCGGGAGATCATCGACGGCGCCCCCGGCGAGCGCGAGGACACGCGCGGCACGACGGCGGACGTCGAGGGCTCGATCACCTTCGACCGGGTCTCGCTCCGCCACGAGGGCAGGGACATCCTGCGCGAGGTCTCCTTCCACCTGCCCGCCGGCCGCACCCTGGCCGTCGTCGGCCCCACCGGCAGCGGCAAGAGCATGCTGATCAAACTGGTCAACCGCATGTACGACGCCACCGAGGGCCGCGTGCTGATCGACGGGCGTGACGTGCGCGAGTGGGAGCCGGGCGCGCTGCGCCGCCAGATCGGCCACGTGGACCAGGAGATCTTCCTGTTCTCCAAGAGCGTGCTGGACAACGTCGCCTTCGGCGCGCCGCACGCCGCCGGGTACGAGGACGTCCTGCGCGTCGCCAAGCAGGCGTGCGCGGACGAGTTCGTCCAGGGGATGGCCGACGGCTACGACACCGTGCTCAACGAGGGCGGCACGACGTTGTCCGGCGGGCAGCGGCAACGGCTGGCCATCGCCAGGGCCCTGCTGACCGACCCGCGCATCCTCACCCTCGACGACGCGACCAGCGCGGTGGACGCCCGTACCGAATCGGCCATCACCGAGGCCGTCGAGCGCGCGACGGCGGGCCGCACGACGGTGCTGGTCTCGCACCGCCCCGGCCAGATCCGCCGCGCCGACGTCATCCTGCTGCTGGACGGCGGCCGGGTCGTCGACCAGGGCTCGCACGACGAACTGATGGCGCGCTGCGCGCTCTACCGGGAGATCTACAGTGGATGACGCCCAGGATCGGCGGCGGCCGTGAGCGACCTGTTCGCCGGCCTGCACGCCGACGCCTACGACCGCGTGTACGGCAACCGCCGCCTGCTGGCCCGCATCCTGCGCCAGCTGCGCGCCCACCGCGCCGGCATGATCGGCTCGGCTCTGCTCGTCGCGGGCTCGGTGCTGCTGACCGCCTCGGTGCCGGTGGTCGTCTCCCGCCTGATCGACCAGGCCGGCGGCGGCAGCGGCCCCGGGCTGCTGCTGTGCGTGTTCGTGGTCGCGGCGGCGGTGCTGGCCTGGGCGATGAACTGGGCCCGCCAGGCGATCACCGCCCGGCTGGTCGGCGGCATGGTGTATCAGTTGCAGTGCGAGGCCGCCGACGCCGCGCTCGCCAAGGACGTCGCCTTCTACGACGAGAACTCGGTCGGCAAGGTGCTCAGCCGGGTCACCGGCGACACCGAGGGCTTCGGCTCGGTGCTCACCCTCACCCTGAACCTGATCAGCCAGCTCTTCCTGGTGGTGCTGCTCGGCGGCGTGGTGTTCTGGATCGACCCCGGCCTCGGCCTGGTCATCGTGGCGGCGCTGCCGTTCCTGCTGGGCACGGCCCTGGCCTTCCGCCGGGTGGCCCGTACGGCGGCGGCGGCCACGCGGCGGGTGATGGCCAAGGTCAACGCCAACGTGCACGAGACCATGCTCGGCATCGCGGTCGCCAAGAGCTTCGGCCGCGAGCAGGCCGTCCATGGCGACTTCGACGACGTCAACCGGCTGTCGTACCGCGTCTACGTCCGGCAGGGCCTCATCTACGCGGTCATCCTGCCGGTCCTGACGTTGCTGGCCGGGCTGGCCACGGCGGTCGTGCTGTACCAGGGCGGGCGGTTCGCGGTGTTCGGCAGGCTTTCGGCGGGCGAGTGGTACTTCGCGCTCCAGGCGCTCGGCATGCTCTGGCAGCCGGTCACCCAGGCCGCCTCGTTCTGGAGCCTGTTCCAGCAGGGGCTGGCCGCCGCCGAGCGGGTGTTCGCGCTGATCGACAGTGATCATGCCGTCGTCCAGAGCGGGAACGCGCCGGTGACCGGGCTGACCGGCGCGATCGAGGCCCGCGGCCTGCACTTCCGGTACGGCTCCGGCGCCACCGTGTTCCGCGACTTCGACGTGCGCGTCGCGGCCCGCGAGACGGTGGCGGTCGTCGGGCACACCGGCGGCGGCAAGTCCACGCTGGCCAAGCTGATCGCCCGCGCCTACGACTTCCAGGGCGGCGAACTGCTGGTCGACGGCCGGGACATCCGCGGCCTCGACCTGCGGGCCTACCGGCGGCGGGTGGGGGTCGTCCCGCAGCACCCGTTCATCTTCGCCGGCACGCTCGCCGAGAACATCGCCTACGGCCGCCCCGGCGCCGGCCGCGACGACGTCGTACGGGCCGTCGAGCGGATCGGCCACCGCGTGTGGGACCGCAGCATGCCGATGTCCCTGGACGACCGCCTGGCCGCGGGCGGTCAGGGCGTGTCGGTCGGGCAGCGGCAGCTCATCGCCCTGGCCCGCATGTTCGTCCGCGAACCGGACATCCTGCTGCTGGACGAGCCGACCGCCAGCGTCGACCCGCTGACCGAACGCGGCATCCAGGACGCCCTGTCGCGGCTGTGCGCCGACCGCACGGTCCTGGTGATCGCCCACCGGTTGTCCACCATCCGGCGCGCCGACCGCGTTCTGGTGCTGCACGGCGGGAGGATCGCCGAGCAGGGCCGGTTCGACGAGCTGCTGCGCCGCGACGGCCCGTTCGCCGCGCTCTACGCCACCTACTACGCCCACCAGGAGACCGCATGACCTGCGCACCCCATCCGCCGGAGTTCGAGCCGATCCAGCGGGAGGCGTCCGCGGCCGGCGTGCGCTGCGTGGTGGGCGCGGTGCTGGTCAACCCTGGCGGCGAGGTGTTCCTGCAGCGGCGGGCGGCCCACGTGCGGCTCTTCCCCGGCTGCTGGGACATCGTCGGCGGGCACGTCGAGCAGGACGAGACGTTGTGCGCGGCGCTGGCCAGGGAGATCGAGGAGGAGACCGGCTGGCGGCTGCTGCGGGTGGGCGGCCTGGTGGACGTCTTCGACTGGACCGGCGGCGACGGCGGCCTCCGACGCGAGATCGACGTGCTGGCCACGGTCGAGGGCGACCTGACCCGGCCCCGGATCGAACAGGACAAGTTCGAGGAGTCCCGCTGGCTGGACGGCGACGCCCTGCGCCGCCTGGCCGCCGATTCCCCCGGCTCCGGCATGGTCGAGCTGGCCCTGCGCGCGCTGGCCATGCGGCCGGGTTAGGGCTCCGGCTTGCGTACCGCGTCCAGGGCCTGGCGCAGGGTGAACCTGCCGGCGTACAGCGCCTTGCCGACCACCGCGCCCTCGACGCCCAGCGAGGTCAGGGAGGAGATGGCGCGCAGGTCGTCCAGGCAGGAGATGCCGCCGGAGGCCACGACGGGGCTGCCGGTGGCGGCGCACACCTTGCGCAGCAGGTCGAGGTTGGGGCCGCCGAGCGTGCCGTCCCTGGCGATGTCGGTGACGACGTACCGGGCGCAGCCGGCGGCGTCCAGGCGGGCCAGGGTCTCGTACAACTCGCCGGCGTCGCGGGTCCAGCCGTGGCTGCGTACGGTGGTGCCCCAGACGTCCAGCTCGACGGCGACCCGGTCGCCGTGCCGGGCGATGACCTCGGCCACCCACGCCGGACGTTCCAGCGCGCCCGTGCCGAGCACCACCCGGCCGCAGCCGGTCGCCAGCGCGGCGGCCAGGCCCGCGTCGTCGCGCACGCCGCCGCACAGCTCGACCGGGATGTCCAGGGCGCCGACGACCTCGGCGAGGCGGGCCCGGTTGGAGCCGGTGCCGAAGGCGGCGTCGAGGTCCACCAGGTGCACCCAGTCGGCGCCCGCGTCCTGCCAGGCCAGCGCCGCGTCGAGCGGGTCGCCGTACCAGGTCTCGGATCCGGACTCGCCGCGCACCAGGCGGACGGCCCGGCCGCCGCGCACGTCGACGGCGGGCAGGAGGGTCAGGCATGTGGACACTCGTCGTTTCCTCTCCCGTGTACCCCCCTTTTCCATCATCGCCAACAATGGTCAGAAATCGAAGTCAACCTTCGGCCACCACCATGGTTCACTTGCCGCCGCCCGGCCGGACGGGGACGCTTGCCGGTGCGCGCCGCACGCCCAGTCGCCGGGGGCCGGTCCCCCTGTTCCGAGGAGGACTGCATGGTCTCGCTCGCGCTGCCCAAGGGCACGTTCCTGGAGCGTCCCGTCCTCGACCTCTTCGCCGCCGCCGGGCTGGAGGTGCGCCGCCCGTCCGAGCGCGGCTACCGGGCCGCCATCGCCTACGACGGCGGGGTCGAGGTGGTCTTCCACAAACCGCGGGAGATCCCGCTCGCCGTGGAGAGAGGCGTCTTCGACTTCGGCGTGACCGGCACCGACTGGATCGAGGAGACCGGCGCGAAGGTCGAGCTCGTCGAGGTGAGCGGGTGCGTGCCCCCCTGGCGGCTCGTGCTCGCCGTCCCCGACGGGCATCCCGCCGTGGACGCCGCCGGCCTGCCGGCCGGGGCCCGGATCGCCACCGAGTACCCGAAGATCGTCAGGCAGTTCTTCCAGAGCGTGCCGCTGCCCGTACGGATCGTCCCGTCCTTCGGGGCCACGGAGGCCAAGGTCCCCGAGCTGGCCGACGCCGTCGTCGAGGCCGACGGGCCCGGCTCCGCCCTCGACGACCACGACCTGCGGGTCATCGCCACGTTACGAACGTGCTCCCCGCACCTCGTCGCGAGCCCGGCCGCCTGGCGGGACGCCGGCAGACGCGCCGCCATCCAGCGGATCGCCCGGCTGCTCACCTCGGTGGACGGGGGAGCGGCGCACGTGCTGCTGACCGTGCGCACCTCCCCGCGCGACCTGCCGCGCGTGGCCGGGTCGATGCCGGAGCGGTCCTGGCGGGCCGGCACCGGCCTGACCGAGGGCCTGGTGGTCGTGCAGGGGCTGGCCGCCCGGCGCGGCCTGGCCGAGACCATCGGCGGCCTCCTGGCCGCCGGGGCGCTCGACGTCATCGGGTCGGGCGTCGGGAAGGACGTCACCACGTGAGCCGGCGGATGATCGTGTGCGACCTCGACGGGACGCTCCTGGACTCCAGCGGCCAGGTCTCGGAGCGCACCAGGACGGCCGTGCGCCGCGCCCGCGCCGCCGGGCACGTGTTCGTCATCGCGACCGCCCGGCCGGTGCGCGACACCCGTCCGGTGGCCGCGGCCCTGGACCACGCGGCCGTCGCCGTCTGCGGGAACGGCTCGATCACCTTCGACTTCGGCAGCGAGGAGGTGGTCGACTTCCGCCCGCTGGACCGGCAGCCGCTCGCCGCGGCGCTGTCGGTGCTGCGCGACCGCTTCCCCGGCGTGCGCCTGGGCGCCGAGTGCCGCCTTGAGCTGCTGCTGGAGGACGCCTTCCACCTGCCCGAGCCGCTGGCCCGCGACGCCCGGCGCGTCCCCCGCCTGGAGGGCGAGATCGGCCGGCACGACGTCGGCAAGCTCATGGTCCAGCTCGAAGGGGCCGCCCGCCAGTACTACGAGACCGTGCGCGGCCTCCTGACCGGCTGCGAGGTCACCATCTCGGCGGACGTGTTCTGCGAGGTGATGCGGGCCGGCGTCACCAAGGCGGCGGCCCTGAAGTCGATGGCGGCCCGGCTCGGCCTCGGCAGCGCCGACGTGATCGCCTTCGGCGACATGCCGAACGACCTCCCCATGCTGACCTGGGCCGGAACCGCGGTGGCGGTCGCCAACGCCCACCCCGCCGTGCTCGGCGCGGTCGGCGAGGTGACCTTCTCCAACGACGACGACGGGGTGGCCGCGTGGCTGGAAAGGCACGCCATGGCCGATTTCTCAGAGAAGTATTGACGCTTGTCTGACGAGTATTCATGATGGGCGCTGGAGCCGGGAACGCACCGGCCAGGATCGGCCTGCGGAGGCAGGCCGCCAGGGCCCGCGCCAGGCGCGGGCGTCCCGTCTGAGAGGTGCCCCAGTGCCCCGATTAGCCGCTGCCCCTGTGCTCGTCCGCGTCCTCGCCCTCTGCGCGGCGCTGTGCTCGCTCGCCGCCTGCACCGCCGTCGACTCCGCCGGCGGCCCCGCCGCCGGGACGAAGGGCGCCACCTCGGTCGGCGTCGCCTTCAGCCGCGGCGGACGCGGAGACAGGTCCTTCAACGACTCGGTGGGGGCCGGCGTCGACCGCGCGAAGGCCGAGCTGGGCGTCACCGCCAAGGAGCTCAGCCCCAACGCCGCCGGGTCCGACCTGGAGGAGATCCTGCGGCTGCTGGCCCAGACCGGCCACAACCCGGTGCTGGCCGTCGGCTTCTTCTACGCCCAGCCGCTGGCTAAGGTCGCCCCCGCCTTCCCCCGCACCCAGTTCGTCATCATCGACGACGCCACCGTGAAGCTGCCCAACGTCACCAACGTGGTGTTCCGCGAGGAGCAGGCCAGCTACCTGGTCGGTGCGGCGGCCGCGCTCAAGTCCGCCACCGGGAGGATCGGCTTCGTCGGCGGGGTGCAGACGCCGCCGCAGGAGAAGTTCCTCGCCGGGTACGAGGCCGGCGCCCGCGCGGTGAAACCCGCGATCCAGCTCTCCAGCGTGTTCATGTCCCAGCCGCCCGACTTCAGCGGCTTCTCCGCGCCCGACAAGGCCCAGGAGGCGGCCCGCGGCATGTACGACGGCGGCGCCGACGTCGTCTACCACGCCGCCGGCGCGTCCGGGCTCGGCGTCTTCCAGGCGGCCAAGGCGGCCGGCAAGTGGGCGATCGGCGTCGACGTCGACCAGCGGAAGACGGTCGATCCGGGGCTCGCCGGGGTGATCCTCACCAGCGCCACCAAGCAGCTCGACGTCGCGGTGCTGAGCATCGTCCGGGACGCGGCGGCGGGCCGGCCGATCGCCGGGGTGCGCGAGTTCGGGCTCAAGGAGGGCGGCGTCGGCTACGCCACCAGCGGCGGCGAGCTCACCGACATCCAGCCGCGGCTGGAGGAGCTGCGCAAGCAGATCGTCTCGGGCCAGATCAAGGTGCCCGTCAGGCCGGCGGAGAGCCGGTGAGCCGGGCGCGGGCGGCGGGCCGGGAGGCGGTGGGCGTGCTCGCCGTGCCGGCGCTCGCGCTGCTGATCGCGCTCACGGTCGCCACCGCGCTGCTGGCCGCGGTGGGGGCCGCGCCGGGGCGGACGTACCTGACGATGCTGGAGTTCGGGGTCCGGCCGGACTCGCTCGTCTCGGCGGTGAACCGGGCGGCCGTCTACTTCTTCGCCGCCCTCGCCGTGGCCGTCACCTTCCGGATGAAGCTGTTCAACATCGGGGTCGAGGGCCAGTACCACGTGGCCGCGCTGTTCGCGGCGGTCGCCGGGACGGCCGTGCGGCTGCCGGGCCCGCTGCACCTGGCGTTCGTCTGCCTGGTCGCCGTGCTGGCCGGGGCCCTGTGGGCGGGGATCGCCGCGGTGCTCAAGGTGTGGCGCGGCGTCTCCGAGGTGCTGTCCACGCTGCTGCTGAACTACGTCGCCACCGCCGTCGTCGCCTACCTGCTGGCCGAGGTCTTCGCCGCCGGCAGCACCTCCGGTTCGACGCCGGAGCTGCCGCCGTCGGCCCGGCTGCCCCAGCTCACGCTGCCCTCGGGCGACCAGCTCGGCTCGGCCGCGCTCGCCGCGGTCGTGCTGGGGGTGGCCGTGCACCTGATGCTCACCCGCACCCGCTACGGCTACGAGCTGAAGGCCGGCGGCCTGAACCCGGTGGCGGCGCGCGTCCAGGGCATCGACCCGCGCCGGATGATCCTGGTGACGATGTTGTTGTCCGGCGGCCTGGCGGGCCTGGCCGGGCTGCCCGACCTGCTGGGCCAGACCTACCGGTACGGCATGGACTTCCCCTCCGGCGCGGGCTTCACCGGGATCGCCGTGGCCCTGCTCGGCCGCAACACGCCGGCGGGCATCGCGCTGGCCGCCCTGCTCTTCGGGTTCCTGGAACGGTCGGCGCTGATCCTCGACATCGAGGGCATCCCCAAGGAGATCGTCACGATCATGCAGGGCGTCATCGTGCTCAGCGTCGTGGTCGCCTACGAGGTGGCGCGGCGCGTGGAACGCAGACGCGCCGAGCGGCTCGTACGGGAGCAGGCCTCCCCGGCGCTGGAGCCGTCCGCGTGAGCACGGCACGGTACCGGTGGTGGCGGGCCGCGCTCGTCCTGCTGCTGGCGATGTCGGCGGTCAGGGTGTTCACCGGCGCCGACGAGCTCACCGGGTCGGGCGTCATGGGGGCGGCGCTGCGGCTGGCGGTCCCCATCGGGCTCGCCGGGCTCAGCGGCCTGTGGAGCGAGCGCGCGGGCGTCGCCAACCTCGGCATCGAGGGCATGATGATCATCGGGACGGTCTGCGGCGCCTGGGCCGGGTACGCGTACGGCGTCTGGGCCGGGGTGCTGGCCGGCACGCTCGGCGGGGTCGCCGCGGGGCTGCTGCACGCGGTCGTCACCGTGACGTTCGGGGTCGACCAGGTCGTCTGCGGCATCGCGATCAACATCCTGGCCGTGGGCGTGGCCCGGTTCATGTCGGTCATCGCCTTCAGCGGCCTGCCGGGGGCGGGGGCCACCCAGTCGCCGCCGGTGCGCGGGTCGATCGGCACGGTGAGCGTGCCCGTCCTGGCGGGCGGCGGGGGCTCGCCCGATCTCCTGGGCGGGCTGGAGCGCGGCCGGTTCTTCCTGGTGTCCGACCTCGCCGGGATCGTGCGGGGGTTCCTGCACGAGGTCTCGCTGCTGACCGTGGTCGCCGTCGCGCTGGTCCCGCTGAGTTTCGTGCTGCTCTGGCGGACCGCGTTCGGGCTGCGGCTGCGTTCGGCGGGCGAGCATCCCGCGGCGGCGGACTCGCTCGGCGTCCCGGTGCTGCGGATGCGGTACTACGGCGTGCTGGTCTCCGGCGGGCTGGCCGGGCTCGGCGGGGCCTACCTGGTCACCGTCTCCTCGACCGTCTACCGTGAGGGCCAGACCGGCGGCCGGGGCTTCATCGGGCTGGCCGCCATGATCTTCGGCAACTGGCGCCCGACCGGCACGGCGGCGGGGGCCCTGCTGTTCGGCTACGCCGACGCGCTGCAACTGCGCCAGGCGAGCGCGGTGCACGTGCTGCTGCTCCTCGGGGCCGTGCTGGCCTGGGTCGCGGCGATCGTGCTCGTCCGCACGCGGCTGCGCCCGGCCGCGACACTGGCGCTGCTCGGCGCCGCCGCCTTCGCGCTCTTCCAGGGCACCGACTCGGTCCCCACCCAGCTCGTGTACGCCACGCCGTACCTCACCACGCTCCTGGTGCTGGTCACGGTCGCCCAACGGCTCCGCATGCCGGCCTACGTCGGCATCCCCTACCGGCGAGGAGACGCGTGATGGCCATCGACCGGGAGCCTCGCCTGATGGGGTACGCCGACCGCTGGTCGGCCGCCCCCGGCGAGCGGCTGACCGTACACGCCTCGGGTCCGTCCGGGGAGGCGGACGTCGCCCTCGTGGACCTCGTGCGGGAGGGCGACCTGACCCCGGCCGTGCCCGTGACGATCGAGCCCCGGCCGCTGCGGCCCGGCTCCCGGCTGGAGGCGGCCTCGGTGCCGACGCCTCCCCGGGGCGGCCTGGCCCTGTGGATCCGTCCCAAGCGGCTCGGGGCGCGCCAGGTCGTGGCCCGTCTGGGCGCCTCCGGCTGGCGGCTGCTGCTGGCGCTCGACGAGGAGGGCCGGCCGGAGGCGACCGTGCTGACGCCCTCCGGGAGCATGGGCTGCCGCCTGCGCGCGGCCGTCCCGGCGGGGGAGTGGTCGCTGCTGGCCGTGGCGTGGGACGCGGCGCCGCTGATGACCGTCCTGCACCTGAACGACTTCCGCACCCCGGGCGTGAGCGCCGGCCGGGCCCGCCTGCCGCTGCCGTCCACGTCCGGCGAGCTGCGGATCGGGGCCGGCGACGAGCACCCGTACGCGGGCCGGATCGCCCTCCCGATGGTGACGGACGGCCTGCTCACCACCCCGGGACACGCCCCGCTGCGCGACCTGGCCACCGCTCCCGAGCTGGTCAAACACCTCGGCCCCGACCTGCTGGCCCTCTGGGACCCCTCCGCCGGGCCCGGCGCCCCCGTCGTCCCGGACGTCAGCGGGAACGGGCGCCACGCGAACGCCGTCAACCGGCCGCTCGCCGGGCTGATCGGGCCGGGAGGCGTCGCCCGCACCGCGCTTCAGGTCAGCCCGGAGGACCTCGACGACGCCCGCTGGCCGGTGACGTGCGAGCTGACCGTCCCCGAGGACGCCGGCTCCACCGTGCTCGGCGTGCGCCTGCGCACCCGGGGCCAGTCGTGCGTCCTCCCCGTGGTGGTGCGCCCGGACGGGACGCGCAGGAGCCCGGTCGCGGTCGTCCTGCCCACGTTCACCTACCTCGCCTACGCCAACCACCGGCAGTCCAGCGAGGCCGAGTACTTCGGGGACTACAGGCGGGTCACCGACCGCGTGATCACGCTCTCCCCGGTGGACGCCTACCTCAACGAGCACCGCGAGCTCGGCCTGTCCCTGTACGACCAGCGGAGAGAGGGCGGCCACGTCACCCACTCCTCCAGGCTCCGCCCGGTGCTCAACCTCACCCCCGGCTACCGCTGGTGGATGACCGGCGCGCCACGCCACTTCGCCGCCGACCTGCTGCTGCTGCGCTGGCTGCGTTCGGCGGGGTTCGCCTTCGACGTGCTGGCCGACGAGGACGTGCACGAAGGCGGCGCCGACCTGCTGTCCGCCTACCGCGTCGTCCTGACCGGCAGCCACCCCGAGTACGTCACCGCCCCCGGCCGCGCGGCCTTCGGCGCGTACGTGTCGGGCGGCGGCCGGCTCATGTACCTGGGCGGCAACGGGTTCTACTGGGTGACCGGCGTCGATCCCCGTCACCCGCACGCCATCGAGGTCCGCCGCGGCCACGTCGGCGACTGGTGGGACGACGAGCCCGGCGAGGACGTGCTGACCTCCACCGGCGAGCCCGGCGGCCTCTGGCGGCACCGCGGCCTCGCGCCGCAGGAGCTGCTCGGCGTCGGCTTCGCCGCCCAGGGGTGGGGGCCCGCACCCGGGTACACCCGGCTGCCCGACAGCCACCGGGAGGAGGCGTCCTGGGTCTTCGAGGGCGTCGGGACCGACCCGGTTGGCTGCTGCGGGCTCGCGCTCGGCGGGGCGGCCGGGGACGAGATCGACCGGGCCGCGCCCGAGCTCGGCACCCCACCGGACACCCTGCTGCTCGCGACCTCCGCGGGCGGCCACAGCCACCACTACCGGCCCCCTACCGAGGAGGCCGGAACCGGCGCGGAGACCGTACGCGCCGACATGACCCTGCGACGGCTCGGATCAGGCGGCGCGGTCTTCGCCGCCGGATCCGTCAACTGGGTGACCAGTCTCGCCTGCTGTGACGGTGACATCAGGCGAATCACCCGCAACGTCCTGTCCCGATTCCTGCTCTCCCGCAGCTTGTGAGTGAGGAGTGACGTGACCACCGCCAGCGCGAGGCACCTCGACTACCCCTATCCCCGCACGTCGGCCGAATTGACCGACGAGCTGTTGTCCATGCCCGCCGAGGACGTGGCGGCCATCGCCCGCCACCCGCTGACCGTCTACCCCGACACGACCGAGCTCTACTACCGGCTGGCCCGCGAGATGGCCGACGAGTTACGCGCCCGCAACATGCGCGGCGAGCCCACCCGCTGGATCCTGCCCGTGGGACCGAAGGCGCAGTACCCGATCCTCGCGCGCATCTGCAACGAGGAGCGCATCAGCTGGGCCGACGTGTTCGCCTTCCACATGGACGAGTTCCTCGACTGGCAGGGCCGGCCGGTGGACCCCTCGCATCCCTTCAGCTTCCGCGGCTACTGCGACCGCAACCTCTACGAGCTCCTCGACCCCGACCTGCGGCCCCACCCCGACAACGTCGTCTTCCCCGACGTGTTCGACCCCGACGCGTTCGGCGAGCGCCTGCGCGGCGCGGGCGGCGCCGACACCTGCTTCGCGGGCTTCGGCTACCGGGGGCACCTGGCCTTCAACGAGCCGCCGTCCACGCGCTGGCACCAGTACACCGCCGAGGAGTTCGCCGCCTCGACCACGCGCGTCGTCCCCCTGCTCGACGACACGATCGTGGCCCACTCCCACCGTGTGACCGGCGGCTACACGCAGGCGATCCCGCGCATGGCGATCACCGTCGGCATGTCGGAGATCCTCTCCGCCCGCCGGCTGCACCTCGTCACCGACGGCGGCGCCTGGAAGCGCTACATCGTCCGGGTCCTCCTGCTCACCACCGAGCCGGACGTGCTGCTCCCGGTCACCTTCGCGCACCGCCACCCCGACGTGCGCGTGACCGTCGACGCCGACAGCATCGCGCCCTGCGCCCTGGGGCTGGGCTCGTGACCGTCGTCGCGATCGGCGCCTACATCGTCGACCTGTACATGTTCGGCGACCACCTGCCGGAGCCGGGCGAGAGCGTCAACGCCGCCGACTACGCCACCGCGCACGGCGGCAAGGCCGCGAACGTGGCCGTGGCCGCCGCGCGGCTGGGCGCACCCGCCCGGTTCGTCGGCTGCCTCGGCGACGACGCCGCCCGGCCGGTGGCGCTGGCCGAGCTGCGCGCCGAGGGCATCGAGGTCGGCGACTGCACCACGGCCGTCGGCGTGGCGACCGGGCGCAGCTTCGTCTACGTCGACTCCGGCGGCAGGCAGATGGTGATGACCTGGCCGGGGGCCGCCGACCTGCTGCCGCCCGCCCAGGCGGCCGCCGTCGCCGCCGGACTGCCCACCGGGTCCGTGCTCGTCCTCCAGGGCGAGATCCCGCTGGAGATCTCCTACGCCGCCGCGACGGCCGCCCCGGCGGGCGTGCGCGTCCTGCTCAACCCCAGCCCGGCGGGCCCGTTCCGCGAAGGGACCGGGAAGGAGCTGCTGGCCCGGGCCGACCTGCTGGTGCTCAACGAGGGCGAGCTGGCCGCCCTGGCCGGGCCGACCCCCGGCGACCTGGACGACCTGCGCGGCCGGACCAGGGGCCGCGCCGTCGTCGTCACCCGCGGCGAGCACGGCGCCGAGATCGCCGACGACGGCGGCACTATGCTGATCGACGTCCCCAGCGTGCGCGTTGTGGACACCACCGGCGCGGGTGACGCCTTCACCGGCGCCCTGGCGGCCGCCCTCTGCGCCGGCGCGGGCCTGGTGCGCGGCGTCCGGCTCGCCTGCCAGGTGGCGACCGTCTCGGTCACGCGCCGGTTCTGTGCCCCCAGCTACCCATCGGCCGCCGAGCTCGGCATCGCCCCGCTCCGCGGTCCGTCCGTGCAGGAGAGACCCGCGTGACACGACGTCATCCCACCCTGGCCATCCAGATCCGTGACCGGCTGCACGCCCTGATCGTCGAACAGGGGTTGCGCCCCGGTGACAGGCTGCCGTCGGAGAACGAGCTCATGACCCTGTTCGACGTCGGGCGCACCAGCATCAGGGAGGCGTTCAAGCTCCTGGAGCAGGAAGGGCTCATCCAGGCCAGGCACGGCGACGGCCGCTACCTCACCACCCAGCCCAGCCTGGACCGGCCGCTGACCCGCCTCGAAGGCGTGACCGAGATGCTGGCCAGCCGGGGGTTCACGGCCGACAACACCGTCCTCGACGTCGTGGCCACCGAGCCGGACCGCCACCAGCGCGAGCTGCTGCAACTCCCGCCCGGCGAGGCCATCGTCCGGCTGGAACGCCTGCGCCGGCACCGGGACGACGCGCTGCTGTACTCGATCGACCTGTTCCCGCGCTCCCTCATCGGCCGCCCCATGGACGAGGTGGACTGGACGGGGTCGCTGTTCCAGCTCCTCACCGAGTACGGCCACACCATCGCCTACGCCGTCGCCCAGGTCAGGGCGGTGACCCTCAGCCACGCCCAGGCCGAGCGCATCGGCACCCCCGAGGACGGCGGCGCCTGGCTGCTGCTGCTCCAGACCCACCACGACAGCGCCGGACGGCCGCTGCTGTATTCGCAGGACTACCACAGGGGCACCGACTTCTCCTTCCACCTGGTGAGACGCCGAGACTGACGAGTCCCACGACCGAGAGAGCCGCCGCCGCGTACCGACCGACCGCCGTTCGCCGACGCAGAGAGGATCATGCGATGAGTGCCATCACGCTGGAGGCCGGCCAGCCGATCCCGGCCTCCCCTTCCAGCCTCCGTGCGAGGTGCTCCAGGCTGTCCGTCTTCTGGCTCGCCGAGGACGAGGTCTCCTTCTACGGGCTCCCGCCGCTGCTGATGAAGGTGTCGAACGTGGCCGGGGTCGCGGTCGTGCGCAGCTCGGCGGAGGCCAGGCTGCTGCTGGCCGGCGAGGACTTCGACGTGGCGGTGATCCCGCTCGCCGTCCTGGCGGACGTGCTCGGCGGACGCCCCTGCCGGGCCCGCCCGCGCATCCTGGCCATGGTGCGGCAGGGGGAGGAGCTCGCGCCCTGCGTCGCCCAGCGGTACGGCCTGGCCGGTTGCCTGCTGTGGGACGAGATCAATGTCGCGGGCTTGTCGGGCACCTTCGATCGGCTGCTGCGCGGCGACGCGCCCGCCCCGTCCAGAAGCGGCCCCGACCTGCTCGGACGCCTGACCGAACGCGAGCACATGGTCCTGGCGCTGCTGCTGCGCGGCATGAGCAACCACCAGATCGCCCGCGCGATGGGCATCTCCATCCACGGCGTCAAGCGCCACATCTCGAACCTGCTCGTCAAGTTCAACTGCTCCAACCGCACCGAGGTCGCCCTGGTCGCCCAGCGTCTCGGCCTCGACCCCGCCGCCCGCATCCCGAGCCACCTGAGCGGCACCGGCACGTAGCACGTACGACGAACCATCCCGATCGGTCATCGAGAAACGGAGTGACAATGGACGTCCCTCTCATGGAACTCAGCGGCCGCGCTCCCGTCGTCAGGCTGCACGACATCGAGGCGGACATGGCCGCCGCCACCGACGCCATCAGGTCGCAGCTGACCGGATGGGGCTTCATGGCCGCGGAGGTGCCCGGCATCGGCGAGCGCGTAGCGGCCATGATGAACGACTTCGCCGCGGCCTGCCGGGCGACCGGGCCCGCCCTGTCCGACTACGCCTACGACGTCGTCCCGCAGCTCGCCGTCGGCGGCACGCACGGGTTCTTCCCGTACAACTCGGAGATCCCGCGCCTGGCCAACGGCGTGCCCGACCCGAAGGAGTTCATCCACGTCAGCGGCGCCATGATCGGCGACCAGCCGCCCGGGGCGGGTGACGTGCTGCGGGCCTTCCCGGCGTTCGGCACCCGCGCCGCCGAGGTGTTCGACATCGCCTTCCGGCTGATCTCGCTCTTCGGCGAGGTCGTCCGGGGGATGATGCCGCCGGGCACGCCCGAGCTGGACCTGTCGCACGACGCGACGAACCTGCGGGTGATCCACTACCGGGACGTGGGCGACCGCCAGGTGCTGGCCCACGAGCACTCCGGCATCCAGATGCTCGGCCTCCAGCTTCCCCCGTCCGACCAGGGCCTGCAGTACGTGCTGCACGACGGCACCTGGGTCGAGCCGGTGATCGCCGGGACCGACGTCGTGCTCTGCAACATCGGCCGGATGCTCACCAGCGCCTCCGACGGGCGGTTCCGGCCGTCCACGCACCGGGTGCACACCAGGCCGATGCCCGCCGGCTACGAGCGCCTGTCGTCGGTGCTCTTCGCCTACCCGCAGCACAAGGCCCGCCAGTGGAAGATGGTGGACGGCGAGCTGATGACGCTGAACTCCACCTGGGGCGACTTCATCGAGAGCCGCTTCCAGGGCCTCGGCAAGCAGTCCTGACCACCCGGCCTCCACCCGCCTCCTGGCGGCCTTGGCTGCCGTCAGGAGGTGGCGCGGACGGCCGCGCGGATCACGTCGGCGACCTCCTTCGGCCGGGACACCGCGACCGCGTGCGAGGCGCCCGCGACCTCGACGGCGGTCGCGCCGGCCCGCTCGGCGCCGAACCGCTGCACGTCGGGGTTGATGGCCTGGTCGGCGTCCGCGACGACGGCCCACGACGGCTTGGCCCGCCAGGCCGTCGTGGCCGCCGGCTCGGTGAACGCCCCGGCCGCCAGCGGCCGCTGCGCCACCGCCAGGACGCGGGTGACGTCGGCGGGCACGTCCGCGGCGAAGACCTCGGGGAAGGCGTCGGCGGCGATGGTGAGCTCCACGGCGGTGCCGCCGCCGGCCAGCGGGTAGGACGCCTGCCGCAGGCTCGCGCCGAGCGGCGGCTCGGGGAAGCGTCCCTGGAGCTCGGCCAGGCTCTCGCCCTCCTCCAGGACGTACGCGGCGACGTAGACGAGGCCGACGACGTTGTCCGCCGTGCCGGCCACGGTGATGATCGCGCCGCCGTAGGAGTGGCCGACCAGCACGACCGGGCCGTCGATCTGGGCCGCCACGGAGGCGACGTAGGCGGCGTCGGAGGCCAGGCCGCGCAGCGGGTTGGGCGGCGCGACCACGGGGATGCCGTCCCGCTGGAGCTCGGCGATGACGCCGGTCCAGCTCGCCGCGTCGGCGAACGCGCCGTGCACGAGGACGACCGTCGGGGTGATGCTCTCCGTCATGGGAAAGGCTCCTTCTCTGGGCAAAGGGGACCGGTCGGCCCCGGTAGCGATCCAACAGCCCGGCCGCTCGCGTGCACGAGGCGGAAACGTACTTCTGCCTGTGGTTCCGCCTCGTCTTTCCCCGGGACGGTCGCTTTGATGGATGACGGCCCCCCTGCTTCCCACCCCTTCTTCCTGGAGTGATCATGATCAAGCCTGTCCTGGAACCCGCCGCCCAGGCGTTCGCCGAGGCCACCGCCGAGCCGCCGTACCTGTTCCAGCTCCCGCCGGAGGAGGGCCGCAAGGCCGTGAACGAGGTCCAGTCCGGCCCGGTCGAGCTGCCCGCCGTGGACGAGGAGTGGGTGACGGTCCCCGGCGGCCCCACCGGCGAGGTCAGGGCCCGCATCGTGCGGCCCGCCGGCAGCACCGGCGACCTTCCCGTGATCATCTACATCCACGGCGCGGGCTGGGTCTTCGGCAACGCCCACACCCACGACCGGCTGGTCCGCGAGCTGGCGACCGGCGCCGGCGCCGCCGTGGTCTTCCCCGAGTACGACCTGTCGCCCGAGCACCGCTACCCGGTCGCCATCGAGCAGAACTGGACGGTCGCCCGCTGGATCGTCACCGACGGCGCCTCCAAGGGCCTGGACGCCACGCGCCTGGCGGTGGCCGGCGACTCCGTCGGCGGCAACATGACCGCCGCGCTGACCATCATGGCCAAGCAGCGCGGCGGGCTGTCGCTGCGCGGGCAGGTGCTCTTCTACCCGGTGACCGACGCCTCCTTCGACACCGGCTCCTACCGGCAGTTCGCCGAGGGCTACTTCCTGCGCCGCGACGGCATGCAGTGGTTCTGGGACCAGTACACGACCTCGGCCGCCGAGCGCGCCGAGATCACCGCGTCCCCCCTGCGGGCCACCGTCGAGGAGCTGACCGGCCTGCCGCCGGCGCTGGTCATCACCGGCGAGGCGGACGTGCTGCGGGACGAGGGCGAGGCGTACGCCGCCAAGCTGCGCGAGGCCGGGGTGCCCGTGACCGCCGTGCGTTACCAGGGCATCATCCACGACTTCGTCATGCTCAACGCGCTGCGCGGCACGTACGCGGCCGAGTCGGCGATCGAGCTGGCCGTGGGCACGCTGCGCCGGGCCCTGCACGAGAGCTGACCCGCCGCGCCATGTCCTCCGCCTACGACCTCGACCAGGTACGCCACGCCAACGCCACCGGCCGGGTCCCGGTCGTCTTCGTGCACGATCCGTGGCTGCTGGCCGAGAGCTGGGAGCCCTGGGCCGAGGTGTTCGGACAGGCGGGGTTCGTCCCCGTGATCCCGGCCTGGCCGGCGGACGGCGAGGCGGCGGCGCACTTCGCGGGGCTGGTCGGGGGACTGACCCGCCGGCCCGCCGTCGTCGGCCACGCCGCCGGCGGCCTGGTCGCGCAGATCCTCGCCGGGCGCGGGCTGGCCTGCGCCTGCGTGGCGATCAGCCCGGCGCCGTTCCGCGGGACGCTCACGTACGGGCGGTTCCGGCACGCCGTGGCCAACGCCGTCGGGGAGGAGGAGGCCAGGCGGCTGTACGAGACGTACGCCGTCCCGGCGGGGGAGGCGGCCGACCCGTGGAGCCTCGACGGCACGGCGCCGGACCGGGGGCCGCTGCTGCTGATCACCGGCGAGATGGACCGCACGGTCCCGTGGGCCGCCGCGCACGCCTCCTACCTGCGCCAGGCGCGCAACCGGCACCACCTGACCGAGATCGTCGAGCTGCCGGGGCGCGGGCACTCGATGACCGTGGACAGCGGCTGGCGCGAGGTCTGCGGCACTGCCCTGACCTTCGTCGAACGCTTCGTGGAGCCCTGACCGGCGCGCGCCCGGCCTGGTTCAGCCGGTGGCCCCCGGGGTCGCGACCGGGCTGAGCCGGGCGAGCTCGGCGGCCACGCGGGCGGCGCGGACGGTGTCGGCGGAGGCTTCGTACAGCTCCTGGGCCTCCTGGAACGCCTCGCGGGCCTCCTCCAGCCGTCCCAGCTCGACCAGCGCCCGGCCCAGGTTCGTCAGCGTATGGGCCGTGGCCCGGTTGATCGGGCGCTTGCGCAGCTCTACCAGCGCCTCGCGATAGTGGTCGGCGGCCTCCTGCCAGCGGCCGAGCGCGAAGTAGCCGTCGCTCAGCAGGTCCAGCGCCGCGCCGACGGCGTGGGCGACGATGACCGGCGTGCCGCCGAACGCCGGGTCGCGCAGCCGTTCCAGCACCTCCAGCCCGTGCCGTACGGCCTCCTCGATGCGGCCGAGCCTGCGCAGGCCGTTCCCGACGCTGAGCACGGCCTGGGCGTAGCCCTCCGGGTCGCCGGCCAGGCGGAAGCACTCCGCCGCCCGCCGCGCGTGCTCCAGGCCGGTCTCCAGGGCGGGCCGGTCGTCGCGACCCCACAGCGCCCAGGTGGCGTAGGTCAGGGCCCAGCCCTGTTGGCGCACGTCGCCGACCTCGCGGGCCAGCTCCAGCGCGCGCAGCGCGGTGCGCTCGCCCTCGGCGTACCGGCCCTGGCAGTACGTCCGCGCCCAGGACAGGTAGTTGAGGTGCACCGCCTCCTGCGCGCGGTCGCCCGTCGCGCGGGCGGCCGCGGACGACAGCTCGAACACCTCGGGCCAGTGTCCCCAGTGCATCCACAGGTCGGAGAACCAGTGCATGGCCTCGGCCACCTCGACGACCCGCGCGTGCTCGCCGACGCGGGCCGCCTGCCGCAGCGCCGCCAGCCATGCCGTGCCCTCGGCCTGGAGCCATTCCTGCGCCTGCCGGGCGCTGTCCAGCTCGACCAGCGAGCTCCAGCCGGGCGGCGGCGCGCCGTAGTCCGGCTCGAACCAGCGTCCGGCGACGGTTGCCACCTCCAGCAGCCAGTCGTCCATCCGCCGCCGCGCCTGCCGCTGAGCCGACATGGACTCCTCCTCGGACAGCCGGGCGCGGGCGAACAGCCGTACGAGATCGTGGAAGCGGTAGCGGCCGGGATACGGCGACTGCAGCAGCCCCAGGTCGACCAGCTCCTCCAGGGCGTCCTCGGCGTCGTCCGGGCCGAGCTCGGCGAGGACCGCCGTCATCGGCACCCCGAAGTCCGGCGCGGCGGCCAGCGCCAGACGGCGGAAGGCGCGCCGCGCGGGCGCCGAGAGCTGCCGGTACGACAGCGCGAAGGCCGCCGCCACCGACAGGTCGCCGGCGGCCAGCGACTCCACCCGGCGTCCCTCGTCGCCGAGGCGGGCGGCCAGATTCCCGGGGGTCCAGCCGGGCCTGCTCTGCAGCCGGTTGCCGGCGATGCGCAGCGCCAGCGGCAGGTTCCCGCACAGGTCGGCCACCAGTGCCACCCCGTCCGGGTCGGCCTCGGCACGCTCGGCGCCGACGATCGCGCGCAGCAGCGCGGCCGACTCCCCGGCGGCCAGATGCGCCAGCGGCAGCTGGTGGACGCCTTCGAGCCCGGCCAGCGGGCGGCGGCTGGTCACCAGCGTCATCGCCGGGCCCTCCGCGGGCAGCAACGGGCGCACCTGGGCCTCGTGGGCGGCGTTGTCCAGGATGACCAGGCAGCGCCGTTCGCGCAGCAGGGCGCGGTAGTGGCCGGCGCGGTCCTCCTCGTCGGCCGGGATGCGTCGCTCGGCCACGCCCAGGGCGTTGAGCAGCCTGGACAGCGCCGTGCCCGGGTCCAGCGGGACCGGGTCCATGCCGCGCAGGTCCAGGTAGAAGCGGCCGTCGGGGAACAGGTCGGCCAGGTGCGCGGCGGCGCGTACGGCCAGCGCGGTCTTGCCGATGCCGGCGGTCCCCGAGACGGCGGCGACGACGGCGGGCGCGTCCTCGGCCGTCCGGGCGGCCAGGTCGCGCAGCAGGTCCAGCTCCCGTTCCCGGCCGGTGAAGTCGCCCACGCCGCGGGGCGGCTCGCAGGCGCCCGGCGCGGCGGCCTCCTGGCGGGGACGGCCGGCGCGGGCGGCGTCCGACAGCGCCGTCCGCCGCGGCTCGTCCAGCCGCAGCGCCTCGGCCAGGGCCTCGACGGTGCGCCGCTGGGGGCCACGGCTGGCGCCGCGCTCCATGTCGCCGATGGCCCGCACGCTGACGCCGGAGGCGTGGGAGAGCTCCTCGATGGTCAGCCCGGCGGCGTGTCTCAGGCTCCTCAGCATCGTGCCGAACGATTCCGCCACCCGTCCCCCTCATGCTGGTGAGCGGCGAAATCCCCCCAAGCGCCGCATACCCACCTTATCTGCCGGAAAATGGGGTGAGGTGCTGGTCGCTCGCCCCGATGGTGGACGAGCCCCACCAGCCCCGGCACCTCGCCCCGCTCCACGAACCCGCCCAGCACACCCCGCAGCCGCTGTTCCAGTACGCTCATCGGTCCTCCTGAAGTGACGTGTCCCGGCAATGACCGGCCGCCGTCGGAAAACTCATCGCCGCGACATGTCCATCCGGGCGGGTCCCGTTCGTGGTGATGGCGTACGGCGGCCCCGCCGTACGCCGACCGCGGAAAGGGAACACCGTGAAGTACATGCTGCTGATCAACTCCGGCACCTCCGACGAGCAGGAGCCGGGCGACTTCCAGGAGTGGGTGGCCTACGACAAGTCCGTCCGGGAGGCGGGCGTCCTGGTCTCCGGCGAGTCGCTGGCCGACCTGGTGACCGCCACCACCGTCCGGGTGGGCGGCGACGGCACGCCCACCGTGACCGACGGCCCGTACGCCGAGACGCACGAGGTCCTGGGCGGCTTCTACGTGATCGACGTGCCCGACCTCGACGCCGCCCTCGACTGGGCCGTCCGCTGCCCGGGGGCGCGCGGCGGCGGCTCGGTGGTGGTGCGCCCGGTCGCCGACTTCGACGCGTGAGTTCTCCGGTGCGTGAGCGCTTCGGGGTCTTCGGTGCGTGAGATCGAGGACGTCTTCCGTGAGGAGCGCGGCCGGTTGCTGGCCGCGCTCGTCCGCCGCTTCGGCGACCTCGACCTGGCCGAGGAGGTCACCTCCGACGCCGTCGAGGCGGCGCTGAGACACTGGCCGGCCGAGGGCGTGCCGCCCAATCCGGGCGCGTGGCTGATGACCACGGCCCGGCGCAGGGCGGTCGACCGGCTCAGGCGGGAGCAGGCGCTCGCCACCCGGCTGGCCGTCCTGGCGGCCGAGGCCGAGCGGGCCGGCCCCGAGGCCCCCGCAGGCGAGGACGGCGGCCTGCCCGACGAACGCCTGCGACTCTTCTTCACCTGCGCCCACCCCGCGCTGCCCGCCGAGGACCGGGGCGCGCTGACGTTGCGCTGCCTGGCCGGCCTGACCACCCCCGAGGTGGCGCGGGCCTACCTGGTGCCGGCCCAGACGATGGCCAAGCGCATCGTCCGGGCCAAGAAGAAGATCCGGGAGGCGCGCGTCCCGTTCCGCGTGCCCGACGCCGACGAGCTGCCGGAACGGGTTCCCGGCGTGCTCCAGGTCATCTACTCGATCTTCACCGAGGGCTACGCGGCCAGCTCGGGCCCCCACCTCCAGCGGCTCGACCTGGCCGAGGAGGCGATCAGGCTGGCCCGGATCCTGCGCCGGCTGCTGCCCGCCGAGCGGGAGGTCGCCGGGCTGCTGGCGTTGCTGCTGCTGGTGCACGCGCGGCGCGAGGCCCGTACCGGGCCTGGGGGCGAGCCGGTGCTGCTCGACGAGCAGGACCGCGGCCTCTGGGACCGGGCCATGATCGAGGAGGGGGCGGCGCTGGTGGTGACCGCGCTCAGCGGCGGCCCGCCGGGCCCGTACGCCGTCCAGGCCGCGATCGCGGCGCTCCACGACGAGGCCCCCGACCTGGCCACGACCGACTGGCCGCAGATCGTGGCCCTGTACGACGTGCTGCTCGCGCTCGACCCCTCCCCGGTGGTGGCGCTGAACCGGGCTGTCGCCGTGGCCATGCGCGACGGGCCCGAGGCCGGGCTGGCACTGCTGGAGGAGCTCGCGGGGGAGCGGCGGCTGCGCGACCACCACCCCTACCTGGTGGCCCGCGCCGACCTGCTGCACCGGCTCGGCCGCCTGCCCGAGGCCGCCGAGGCGTACCGGACGGCGCTGCGGGCGGCCACCAGCGAGCCCGGACGCGCCTACCTGCGCCGCCGCCTGGCCGCGGCGGAGGAAGCCGTGCCCGAGGTTTGAGTACCGCCCTGACCTGGGAGAACTGCTGCGATGGGTGGAGCAGACGGTGACCGCTACCTGCCGATCGCCGAGCACGGCCTCATCGGCGATCTGCGCAGCGTGGCCCTCGTCGGCACCAACGGGACCATCGACTGGTACTGCTGCCCGGCCTTCGACTCGCCCAGCGTCTTCGCCGCGATCCTCGACGCCGACCGGGGCGGGGCGTTCGAGCTGGCCACCGACGTGCCGGCGCGGACCAAGCAGTTCTACTTCCCCGACACCAACGTGCTCATCACCCGCTTCTTCACCGAGAGCGGAGTGGGCGAGATCCAGGACTTCATGCCGATCATCGGCGAGCCGGGCGGCCGCGGACGGCAGCGGCTGATCCGGCGGGTGCTCTGCGTGCGCGGCTCGCTGCCCTTCCACGCGCGGGTGGCCCCCCGCTTCGGCTACGGCGCCGACCCGCACACCGTCCGCGAGGCCGACGGCCTGACCGTCTTCGAGTCGGCCCACCTGACGCTCGCGCTGAGCGCCACCGTGCCGGTCGAGTCCGACGGCCGCGACGTGCGGGCGGCCTTCACCCTCGCGGAGGGCGAGTCGGAGGTGTTCGCGCTCGACCGGGTCGAGGCCGAGGTCCCGCCGCTCGGGTGCCCGCACGTCGAGGCGGAGGAGCAGCTGACCGCCACGGTGACGTTCTGGCGCAAATGGCTGTCGGCCTCTCGCTACCGGGGCAGGTGGCGGGAGATGGTCCACCGCTCGGCGCTGACGCTCAAGCTGCTGACGTACGCGCCGACCGGCGCCATCGTCGCCGCGCCGACGACCAGCCTGCCCGAGCTGATCGGCGGCGAGCGCAACTGGGACTACCGTTACCTCTGGATCCGCGACGCCGCCTTCTGCGTCTACGCCCTGCTCCGGCTCGGCTTCACCGGCGAGGCGGAGGCGTTCATGTCGTTCCTGACCCGGTACGTCAGCCTGCGCGGCGCCGGACCCAACGGCCCCCTCCAGATCATGTACGGCATCGACGGCCGCACCGACCTGCCCGAACGGCAGCTCGACCACCTGGAGGGCTACCGCGGCTCGGCCCCCGTACGCGTCGGAAACGCCGCCGCCGACCAGCTCCAGCTCGACATCTACGGCGCCCTCCTCGACTCCGTCTACCTCTACGACAAATGGGGCAAGCCCATCTCCAGCGACCACTGGAACGCCGTCTGCGCCCTGGTCGACTGGGTCTGCGACAACTGGGACCAGCCCGACGAGGGCGTCTGGGAGACCAGGGGCGGGCGCAAGAAGTTCCTGTACTCCCGGCTGATGTGCTGGGTCGCCATCGAACGCGCCATGCGCATGGCCGCCCACCGGGGCCTGCCCGCCGACATCCCCCACTGGCGCGCGGCCCGCGACGACCTCTACCGGCAGATCATGGCGCACGGCTGGTCCGACGTGCGGCAGGCGTTCGTCCAGCACGAGGACGACGACGTGCTCGACGCGGCGCTGCTGATGATGCCGCTGGCCAAGTTCGTCTCGCCCACCGACCCGAAATGGCTGTCCACCCTCGACGCGCTCACCGCCGACCTGGTGTCCGACTCGCTGGTCTACCGCTACGACCCCGACGCCAGCCCCGACGGCCTGCGCGGCCAGGAGGGCACGTTCTCCATCTGCTCCTTCTGGTACGTCGAGGCGCTGGTCCGCGCCGGCCGGGTGGAGGAGGCCCGCCTGGCCTTCGAGAAGATGCTGACCTACGCCAACCACCTCGGCCTGTACGCCGAGGAGATCGGCCGTACGGGCGAGCAGCAGGGCAACTTCCCGCAGGCGTTCACCCACCTGGCCCTGATCAGCGCCGCCTTCAACCTCGACCGCGCCCTCGGCTGACCTGCCAGCGTCCTGACAGCCGGGTACCAGCGCGGGCGGCCATGCTGCTGTCTCCACCGACGTGAAGGCAGGACGGGATGGGCGGCAGGATGGCGACGCAGTGGCAGCCGGCGGAAGTGACCTCGCGGGACGGGACGACGATCGCCCTGCTCAGCGCCGGGCGAGGCCCCGGGCTGCTGGTGATCCCCGGGAACAACCGGCGCGCCCACCACTACGGGGCCCTGGCGCGGGAGCTGTCCGGCACACACAGCGTGCACGTGATCGAACGGCGCGGACGCGGCTCCAGCGGCCCGCAGGGCCCGGCCTACAGCGTGGAGACGGAGGTCGACGACGCCCTCGCCGTCATGAACCACACGGGTGCGCGCCTGGTCTTCGGGCACAGCTACGGCGGCCTCGTCGCCCTGCACCTCGGGCTGCGCCGGCGGGTGGACGCGCTCATGGTCCACGAACCCGGCGTGAGCATCGACGGTTCCTTCCCCGCCCACTGGGTGCCGGCGTTCAACCGCCTGCTGGAGGAGGGCAGGCGCACGGCGGCGATGGCGGCCTTCCTCAAGGGCACCCGCCTGACCCCCGTCGGCGACGCCCCGGCGCCGGTGTTCCACGCGCTGGCGTTCCTGCTGCTGCGCGGGTCCGAAGGGCGGGACGCGCGGGCGATGATGGCGACGACCCCGGCCGAGATCGGCGAGATCCTCCGGCTGGACTCCGACGGCGCCAGGTACACGGGCGTCGACTCCCCGACGCTGCTGCTCGGCGGCGGCAGGTCCCCCGGCTACCTCACCGGCGTGCTCGCCCGCCTGGCCCACGTCATGCCCGACGCCTGCCACGAGATCGTCGCCGGGCTCGACCACAACGCCCCCGACCTGAACGCCCCGGACGTCGTCGCCGAACGGATCCGGACCTTCGTGCGGTCCCGTCCCGCCCGCGGACACGAGCCGCCGGCGGGACGGATGACCTCCGCCTGATCCCCGAGGGGTCAGGACTCGCCGGACAGCACGGCCGTCCCCAGGGACGCGCCGGAGATCACCCTCGCCGCGGTCGTCGTGGACGAGGAGGACGTCAGTTCCGACAGCACGGCCCGGTCGAGGGCGTGCACGGTGAACTGGTAGGTGTTGACCGACCAGGGCGAGCACGGCCCCTGGTAGCCGTACAGGCTCGCGCTGCCGCGGTAGTAGACCTGCCGGGCTCCGGCGGGGGTCGCCGGCCGGTAGGCGTGCTCGACGTTCTGCGGCAGCGAGGTCACGCCCGCCGGGATGTCGTAGATCACCCAGTGGATGAGGTTGTTGTTGTCGAGGTCTCTCATGACCAGGGCGTAGCCGCGGGTCCCGGCCGGGCCGCCGTTCCAGGTCAGGGGCGGGGACTCGTTGCGGCGGCCGGGGTCGGTCTGGCCGCCGCTGGTGCACTCGTGCACCTTCGGGATGAGGCCGCCCTCGGTGAAGGCGGTGCTGGTCAGGGTGAAGGCGGTGGCGGACGCCGGTGAGGCCGCGGTCGCGGCGGTCGCCGCGGTCGTCACGGCGAGCAGGGCGTGCAGCACGATTCGTCTGACGGTCACAAAGGGCTCCTGAGGAGGGGTTCGGTGCGCCGTTCGTTCGCGTCTGCTGTTCGTGGGGTGTGCCCGCAGTGTAGGCATCGGCGGCCCGTCCCGCCACCATCGTGAACGGCACAAACCCGTCGATCCTGTCCGCCATGAACCGATATCAGGCTGAGCCATCCGGTTTCTTTGAGATGAGGCAGGGAAGCAATGGCGCTGTCAGGCCGGGGGCCGCTCCTCCCCCCACGAGGGGCGGCGACACCCGGCGCGGCAGAACGGGAGCGTGCAGCGTGGAAGTCACCGGCATCATCTCCGCCCTCATCATCGGGCTTGTCATCGGCGTCCTCGGCCGGCTGGTCGTGCCGGGCCGTCAGAGCATTCCCATCTGGCTCACCATCGTGATCGGCATCGTCGCGGCCCTCATCGGCACCGCGGTCGCCGCCGCGGTCGGCGTCGCGGACACCCGCGGCATCGACTGGATCGAACTGGTCATCCAAGTGGTGCTCGCCGGTCTGGGGGTGGCCCTGGCGGCGGGCCTCTACGGCAGACGCGGCGTCAGGTAGACCGGGACACGTCGGGATCCCGGAGGGCGGCACACGCGCCGCGCTCCGGGATCCCGCCGTTCCCGCCCCTTCGCCGACGCCCCGGCATGCGTTTTCGCTATGTCCGGAACCGGGGCACGCCGGAGATCGTTGTGCGGGTCGGCTGCACACATTTCGATCTTCGACAGGGAGAACAAAGCCGTGGTCTTCAAACGCATGCTGGGTGCCTTCGGCGTCGGCGCGCCCTCCGTGGACACCGTCCTGGCGACCCCGCGCGTCCAGCCGGGTGGCACGCTGTCGGGCGAGGTACGGCTCAAGGGCGGCGACTTCGACGCCGAGATCGAGCACGTCACCCTCGGCCTGGTCGCCCGCGTGGAGTTCGAGCACGGCGACGGCGAGCACGCGGGGGCGGGGGAGTTCTCCCGCGTCCAGGTGTCCGGCCCGTTCGTGCTGCGCCAGGGCGAGGAGCGCACGATCCCCTTCGAGATCGGCGTGCCGTGGGAGGCGCCGATCAGCCGGATCGGCGGGCAGCCGCTGCACGGCATGGCGCTGGGCGTGCGCACCGAGCTCGCCATCGCCAAGGCGGTCGACAAGGGCGACCTCGACGAGGTCGCGGTCGAGCCGCTGCCCTCCCAGCTGCGCATCCTGGAGGCACTGCTGCAGCTCGGCTTCGCGTTCAAGTCCGCCGACCTGGAGGCCGGCCACCTGTACGGCGTGCACCAGACGCTGCCGTTCTACCAGGAGATCGAGTTCTACCCGGCCGGCCGGTACGCCGGCGTGCTCGGCGAGCTCGAAGTGACCTTCGTGGCCGACCCGTCGGGGCTGGAGGTGGTCCTGGAGGCCGACAAGCGCGCCGGCCGCTACTCCGGCGACGCGATCGGCCGCTTCACCGTCAGCCACGCCGACGCCCTGCGCACCGACTGGCCCGGCGAGCTCGACCGCTGGCTGTCCGGCCTGGCGTCCCACGCCCACTCGTCCTTCGGGCACGGCGACCACCACGGCTACGGCGACCATCACGGTCACGGCGATCACCACGGTTACGGCCACCACGAGGAGCACCGCGGCGGGCCGGGCTGGGGCACGGTGGCCGCGGCCGGCGCCGCCGGCGTGGTCGGCGGACTGGTGGCGGGCGAGATCGTCGAGGAGATCTTCGAGGGCGACGAGGACGAGGGCGGCGACGGCGACTGGTGATCCCGCACCGGTGATCCGCCCGTCAGGGGCGGGTCACCGGCTTCCGCCGGTCACGCATCCTGGTGGACGCCCCACGCGTCGAGGCTCTGAGCCGTGCGTCGCCTTGTGGGGGGTTGCTCCTGCATTGCGGAGCGAAAGTTGGAGAAAGGAGCTTCTACTCCTTTCCACTCTCAACGTATAGCGCACCCGGGGGCTTGCGGCAAGACCCCCGTCGTGGCGCAGAATCGTCCGCCGAGGCCAGAAGCCTTGCCATGCGAAGACCGACCTCGTAGCGGAGCCACAGATATGAATCCCCTGACCACCAGCGTGTTCGACCTGCCCGGCAACCTCGCCGCCAAGGCCGACCCGGCGCTGATCGCCGTCGACGAGCGGCACTTCGCGGCGCTCGCCGAGACCCTGGAGCAGTCGATCGCCGACCTGTCCGCCCGCCTCGACGCCGAACGCAAGAACCCCGGCGGCAAGGGCCGCCAGGCGCTCGACCGGGACCTGGAGATCCACCGACTGGCCGCCCGCCTGCGTACGCTGCGCCGCTTCGGCCTGGACCTGTGCCTCGGCCACATGGTCACCCCCGACCACCCCGAACCGGTGTACGTCGGACGCCTCGGCCTCACCGACCGCGACGGACGCCGCCTGCTGCTCGACTGGCGTTCGCCCGCGGCCGAGCCGTTCTTCGGCGCCACCCACGCCAACCCCATGGGCCTGACCAGCCGCCGCAGATACCGCTGGACCCGCGGCCGGATCAGCGACTACTGGGACGAGGTGTTCACCGCCGACGGCTTCGAGGGCCACGCCGCCCTCGACGACCAGTCGGCCTTCATCGCCAGCCTGGGCGGCAACCGTTCGCCCAGGATGCGGGACGTGCTCGGCACCATCCAGGCCGACCAGGACGCCATCATCCGGGCCGGCTCCCGCGGCGCCCTCGTCGTGGACGGCGGCCCCGGCACGGGCAAGACCGTCGTCGCCCTCCACCGCTCGGCCTACCTGCTCTACTCCGACCCCCGGCTCGGCCATTCCCGGGGCGGCGTGCTGTTCGTCGGCCCGCACCAGCCCTACCTGGCCTACGTCGCCGACGTCCTGCCCAGCCTGGGGGAGGAGGGCGTGCGGACCTGCACCTTGCGGGACCTCGTGCCCGAGGGGGCGGCGGCGGCCCCCGAGCGGGACCCGGAGGTGGCCCGGCTGAAGGCGTCCGCGGACCTGGTGAAGGCGATCGAGCCGGCCGTCAGGTTCTACGAGAACCCGCCCGCCAAGGGCATGACGGTCACCACGCACTGGGCCGACGTCCGGCTGAGCGCCGAGGACTGGGCCGAGGCGTTCGAGGCCGCCGAACCCGGCACGCCGCACAACGAGGCGCGCGACCAGATCTGGGAGGAACTGCTCACGATCCTCATCGACAAGCACGACCTGTCCGACGAGGTCTCACCGGACCTGCTGCGCAGGTCGCTGCGGGCGAACCGGGAGCTGCTCGCCGCCTTCAACCGCGCCTGGCCGCTGATCGAGCCCACCGACCTCGTCGGCGACCTGTGGACGGTCCCCGCCTACCTGCGGCTGTGCGCCCCCTGGCTCGGCCCGGACGAGATCCGCCGGCTCCAGCGTGCCGACGCCCAGTCCTGGACCGTCTCCGACCTGCCCCTCCTGGACGCGGCCCGCCAGCGCCTCGGCGACCCGGAGGCGTCCCGCCGCATGCGCAGGCAGGAGGCCGCCCTCGCCGTGCAGCGCGAGCGCATGGCCCAGGTCGTGGACAACCTGATCGAGGCCGACGACGACGGCGAGGGCCTGGTGACGCAGCTGCGCCGGGCGGACCTCCAGCGGAACCTGGTGGACGAGTCCGAGCTGCCCACGGTGGAGCCGGACCTGCTCGCCGGGCCGTTCGCGCACATCGTCGTGGACGAGGCCCAGGAGCTGACCGACGCCGAATGGCAGATGTTGCTGCTGCGCTGCCCGTCCAGGAGTTTCACCATCGTCGGGGACCGCGCCCAGGCCAGGCACGGGTTCACCGAGTCGTGGGAGGAACGGCTCGGCCGGGTCGGCATCGACCGCGTCGAACTGGCCACCTTGAGCGTCAACTACCGGACCCCGGCGGAGATCATGGCCGAGGCCGAGCCGGTCATCCGGGCCGCGCTCCCGGACGCCAACGTGCCGAGCTCCATCCGGGAGAGCGGCGTCCCCGTCACGCGCGGGCCGGTCGCGGAGCTGGCGGCGATCCTCGACGCCTGGCTGGCCGCGAACGCCGAGGGGATCGCGTGCGTGATCGGGGACCCAGGCTTCCGGGAGCGGCCCCGGGTCCGGTCGCTGACGCCGGAGCTGTCGAAGGGGCTGGAGTTCGACCTGGTCGTCCTGGTCGATCCGGAGAGGTTCGGCGGGGGCGTCGAGGGCGTCGAAGGGGCGGTCGACCGTTATGTCGCGATGACCCGGGCGACCCGCCAACTCGTCATCCTCACCACCTCCTGACGCGACCCCGCCCCTCTCCAGCCCCGCGCCTCGGCGCCGGGACCCGCCGCCGCGCTCTACGCCCGCGCTCTGTCGGCGGGACCCGCCGCCGTCGCGTTCTATGCCCGTGCCTTGGCGGCCGGGCCCGTCGTGGTGCTCGGGCGGGTGACCCGGCGGCGGCGGGCCGGGAGGCCCAGCATCGGGTTGGCGACCCCCCACGCCGCCCCCTTGCAGACCAGCTCCTTGTAGACGGCGGCGGTCCGCCCGGTCAGCACCGTGGGCACGGCGCGGTCGTCGGCGGTGACGAACTGGATCAGCCCGTTGTCCCGGCCCAGCGAGACGCACTGGTTGAAGTAGCGCAGCGGCGTGTTCGGCAGCTTCCCGCCGGTCAGCCGCGCCGCGATCGAGTCGGCGGCCTGCCAGGCGGTCGGGATGCCCGACGCGCACGACATCCGCAGCGGCTTGTCGCCGGGGCCCATCGCCATGGCGGCGTCGCCGACGGCGTACACGTCCGGGTGCGAGACCGAGCGCATCGTCCGGTCGACCACGATCTGGCCGCTTTCGGTGACCTCCAGCGTGGTCGCCCGCGGGATCGGGTGCACGGCGAAGCCGGCCGTCCAGACGGTCACCGCGGCCGGGATGGGCTCGCCGGCGGTGATGACGCGGTCGGCCTCGACCCCGGTGACGGCGGTGTGCTCGTGCACGCTCACCCCGAGCCCGGTCAGGACCTTCCGCACGTGCGCGCGGCCCTTCGGCGAGAGCCAGTCGCCGAGCCCGCCGCGGGCGGCCAGGGCGACGTCGAGGTCCGGACGGGCCTCGGCGATCTCGGCCACGGCCTCCAGCCCGGTGAGCCCGCCGCCGACGACGACCACGCTCTGCCCCGCGTCGAGCCCGGCCAGCCGCTCGCGCAGCCGCAGCGCCCCCGGACGGCCGGCGATGTCGTGGGCGTGCTCGGCGGTCCCGGGCACGGCCTCGGCGTCCCAGCCGCTGCCGAGCGCGTAGACCAGCGTGTCGTAGGCCAGCTCCTCGGCGCCGCCGGCGCTGCCGGTGCCCGTGCTGGTCACGGTGACGGTCCGGCGGTCGGCGTCGAGGCCGGTGACCGTCCCGAGCCGCAGCTCGACGCCGGTGCCCGCGAACATCTCGCGGAACGGCCGGGGCCTGAGGTCCTGGCCGGTGGCCACCTGGTGCATGCGGACGCGTTCGACGAAGTCGGGCTCGGCGTTGACGAGGGTGATGGCGACGTCCTCGTGGCGCAGCCGCCTGGCGAGACGGCCGGCGACGACGGCTCCGGTGTAGCCGGCTCCGAGGACGATGATGCGGTGCTGCATTTCCTCGCTCCTGTCTGACGCGGGTTCGCCACCTGAACCGGACGGCCCGCGCTTTCCTGACAGGATCACGATGTGAAGCGCGTCACACCTCTCACCAGGAGGCTCTGAGCAGCGGCTCCCCGTGGTCTGTGGCGGCCCACTGCGCGGTCGCGCGGGCGAGCTTGTCGGGGTTGACCTGGTTGCGGAACGCGGCGATGCCCTCGGTGGTGATCTCCATGCACATGACGCCGACGACCTGGCCGTCCACGACCGCGACGACGGCCGGCTCGCCGTTGGCCGTCCAGACGTGGATCTCGGGTGAGCCGCCGACCAGGGCGCGCTTGGCCTTGCCGGGCTTGAGCAGGCCCCACAGGAACTTCGCGACCGCGACGGCGCCTTCGAACGCCTTGGCGCGGGCCGGGACCTTGCCGCCGCCGTCGCCGATCGCGATGGCGTCCTGGGTGAGCAGGCGTACCAGCGGCTCGGTCTGCCCGTTGCCGGCGGCGGCCAGGAACTCCTCGACGATCCGCCGGGCGGTGGCCTCGTCGACCTCCGTACGGGCCCTGCCGTCGGCGACGTGCTTCTTGGCGCGGTGGAAGATCTGCTGGCTGGCCGCCTCGGTGAGGTCGAGGATCTCGGCGATCTCCCGGTGGGAGTGGTCGAAGGCCGTCCGCAGCACGTAGACCGCCCGCTCGTTGGGGGAGAGGCGTTCCATCAGGGTGAGGACGGCGTACGAGACCGACTCGCGCTGCTCGGCGGTGTCGGCCGGGCCGAGCATCGGGTCCCCGGCGAGCAGCGGCTCGGGCAGCCACTGGCCCACGTACGTCTCGCGGCGCGCCCGCGCGGAGCCGAGCTGGTTGAGGCACAGGTTGGTGAGCACCTTCGTCAGCCACGCCTCGGGAACCTCGACGCGCCCGGCGTCGGCGGCCTGCCAGCGCAGGAACGTCTCCTGCACGGCGTCCTCGGCCTCCGCGGCCGAGCCGAGCAGGCGATAGGCGATGGCCTCCAGGCGGGGTCTGGCGGTCACGAACCGGTCGACGTCGTCCGCGGTCAAAGGCATGGCCCGATCCTAGAACGTCCCCGTATGCGGCGGGTCGCCGGTTCGGCACCTGTGACCGTCCGTCGCTTGCCGGGCGTCGCGACCCGGGCCGCGTTGATCGGCGGCGGCCGTGGGTAGAGGCGGCCGATGTTCGACGACTTCGCGACCGGCATGATCGACGTGGGCGAGACTGAACTGTTCGTCCGGTACGGCGGCTCGGGCTCGCCCGTCCTGCTGCTCCACGGCCACCCCCGTACCCACGCGACCTGGCACCGCGTCGCCCCCCTCCTGGCCCCGCACCACACGGTGGTCTGCCCCGACCTGCGCGGGTACGGCCGCTCGGGCAAGCCGCCCACCACCCCCGACCACGCGCCCTACTCCAAGCGCGCGATGGCCCGCGACATGGTCGCCCTCATGCGCTCGCTGGGCCACGAACGGTTCGCCGTCGCCGGCCACGACCGCGGCGCCTACGTGGCCCACCGCCTGGCCGCCGACCACCCCGACGCCGTCACCCGTCTGGTCGTGATGGACGGCATCCCCATCGGCGAGGCGCTGGCCAGGGCCGACGCCCGGTTCGCCGCGTCCTGGTGGCACTGGTTCTTCCTCGGCCAGACCGCCAAACCCGCCGAACGCGTCATCAACGCCGACCCCGACGCCTGGTACAAGGGCACCGCCGAGCAGATGGGCCAGGAGGCGTACGAGGACTACCGCCGGGCCGTCCACGACCCGGAGACCGTGCACGCGATGTGCGAGGACTACCGCGCCGGCCTGACCGTGGACCGCGCGGCCGACGACGCCGACCGCGCCGCCGCCCGCCGCCTCACCTGCCCGACCCTGTTCCTCTGGACGTCCAAGGACGACATGGAGGATCTGTACGGCGACCCGCTGGCGATCTGGCGCACCTGGGCCGACGACGTGACCGGCCACCCGATCGACAGCGGCCACCACGTGGCCGAAGAGGCCCCGGACGCCCTCGCCGCCTCCCTGCTGACCTTCCTGCACGAATGACGACCTCACGGACCCGCCGCCTCCCGCTCAGCCAACGTCAACCCCCGACGGGTCTGCGCAGAGCGCCAGGAGCCGGTCCATCGCCTCCTGCCGCGGCAGGTCCGCGCCGCGCCGGTACGCCTCCAGGTAGCCTGCGTCGCCGAGCCGCCCGGTCAGGGCGGGAACCAGCCGGCCCAGATCGGGGTCGCCCTCGTCGAAGACGCCCCTGATCACGTGGCTCATGCCGAGCGCCGTCGCGGCCCCCGCATGGTCGCCTTCCAGCCCGAGCAGCCTGGCCACCAGCTCCGCGCCCCGGGCCATGGCGTTGGCGTTGGTGTTCCCGAGCACGCCGCGCAGCGCCCGGGGCAGCAGCTCGCGCGCCCGCTCCGCGGCCCCCTCGGTCACCAGGACGGCCATCCGGGAGGACACGATCACGTCGCCGTTCAGCGCGGGCGGGCCGGGCAGCCGGTGGGCGACCGCCTCCAGCTCGTCCACGGCCTGATGGGCCCGGTCCAGGTCGCCGGCGTGGCGGTGCACCTCGGCGAGCGGGAACAGCATGCTGGCCTCCAGCCTCCGGTGGCCGTGCTCGCGTCCCTGGCGCCGCGCGGCGTGGACGTCGTGCAGCGCGCCGTCCAGGTCGCCGCCGCGCATGCGGTTCTGGGCGAGGTGCGACTTGGTGATGAAGAGGTGTTCCTCGGTGCCGAGCTCGGAGGCGATCGCGACGGCGCGCTCGCAGGCCGCGACCGCGCTGTCGTGCTCGCCGCGCAGGCCGTGGACGCGGCTCTGCCGCACCAGGCTCATCACCAGCCCCCAGCGGTCGCCGACCTGCTGGAACAGGCGCAGCGCCGCCTCCCTGTGGCCGGCGCCGGTCTCCTGGTCGCCCTGTTCCGTGAGGCGGAAGTCGTAGGCCCAGTGGGCGCTGGCGCGCACCCAGGGGTCGGGGGAGTCCAGGGCCTCCAGGTCTCCGGCGTCCTGGGTGGTGAGCTTGGAGAGGCGGAGCAACGGCAGCGCGTTGTGGTACTTCGTCACCCCGGGACGGCTGAGGTTCTCGCGGACCTCCTGCCCGCCTCGCCGGCCCGCCGTCGACCGCACCACCTCGAAGGCGGTACGCGCGTCCGCCGGCAGCTCTTCGCCGAACGCCAGCACCTCGCCCAGGAACGCGTCGGACTCGGTGGACATCCCGCGCATGCCCCAGTACCAGATCATGGACCTGACGAACCGGGCGGACGTGGCCGCGTCGCCCGCCTCAATGGCCGTCCGCAGCACGGCGACCAGGTTGTCGTGCTCGGCGTCGAAGACCTCGACGGCCCGCAGCTGGTCCCGGGTACGCAGCAGCGGCTCGTTCTCCTCGGCCAGCGCCAGGAAGTAGTCGCGGAACCGGTCGTTGATCGGCTCGGCGAGCCGGTCCGCCGCGTAGGCGCGGACGGTCTCCAGCATCCAGTACCTGTCGCCGTCCTGCTGGATCATGGACTTCTCGACCAGTGCGCTCGCGACGTACACCATGTCGGCGGCGGACAGGGACGCGTCGGAGCAGATCTCCTCCAGCGCGGCCAGGTCGGCGCCGCCGGGGAAGGCGGCCAAGCGGGCGGCCAGCACCCGTTCGGGCTCCTCCAGCAGGTCCCAGCTCCACTCCACCAGCGCGAGCAGCGTGCGCTGACGTGGCAGCGCGGTCCTGCTCCCCGAGGTGAGCAGGCGGAACCGATCGTCCAGGCGCCGGGCGATCTGCGCCACGCTCATCGCCCGCAGCTTGGCCGCGGCCAGTTCGAGCGCCAGCGGCATGCCGTCCAGGCGGCGGCAGATCTCCACCGTGTGCCCCAGCGTGGCCTGGTCGAGCGCGAACCCCTGGCGCACCCTGCCCGCCCGCTCGACGAACAGCCGCACGGCGTCCGACTCGGCGGCCTCGGCCAGGTCCGCGTCCGCCACGGGCAGGTCGAGCGGGCCGAGGTGGCACAGGGCCTCGCCGTTGATCGCCAGCGCCTCCCTGCTGGTGGCCAGGACGCGCAGCTGCGGAAGCCGGCCGAGCAGCTGCTCGGCGAGCTGCGCGGCCGCCTCCACCAGGTGCTCGCAGTTGTCCAGCACCAGTACGGCCGGGCCGACGTCGAGCTGGGCCGCCAGCCGGGCCGTGGCGGGAGCCTGCGGCTTGAACCCGCCCTCGAACAGGCCGCCGCAGGCGCTGAGCACCGCGTCCGCGATCTGGTCCGGCTGGGTGACCCCGGCGAGCGAGACGAACCACGTGCGCTCCTCGACGTGGTCGGCGGCCTCCATCGCCAGCCTGGTCTTGCCCGCGCCACCCGGTCCGACGATCGTGACCAGCCGCGCGCCGGCCAGCAGCCGGGCGAGCTCGCCGAGCTCACGTTCCCGGCCGACGAAGGTGGTCAGCCTGGCCGGGAGCCGGCTGGGCGCGGACGGTGGCCGTACGGACGGACGGTTCAGCTCCCCGCGCAGCAGGGCGAGGTGGACCGCGCGCAGCTCGGGCGAGGGATCGACGCCCAGCTCGTCGCCGAGCCTGCCGCGGACCTCGTCGTACACCGCCAGCGCCTCCGACTGGCGCCCGGCGGCCGACAGGGCCCGGATCCGCAGTTCGGCCAGGCGCTCGCTCAGCGGGCGGGCGACGGCCGCGACGCGCAGGTCGGCCAGCACCTCGGAGTGGCGACCGAGCCGCACCTCCGCGTCGAAGAAGTCCTCGGCGACGGCGGCGCGCAACTCCTCCAGCCGGGCCGCCACATCACGGGCGAACGCGGCCTCCAGCACGTCCGCCAGCGCGTCGCCCCGCCATTGGTCCAGAGCGGTCCGGAGCAAGGTCGAGGCTTCCTCCGGCCTGCCGGCCGCGAGCTCCCGCCTGGCCTGCCCGGCAAGCTGCTCGAACCGATGCGTGTCCACGTCCTCGGGACGCACCGGCAACCGGTATCCACCGGCCACCAGCTCCACGGACTCCGGCCCGCCCAACATCCTGCGCAGCCGCGAGACCAGCCCGTGCAACGCGTTGGCGACCCCGGCCGGGGGCTCCTCGCCCCAGATGCAGTCGATCAGAACGTCCGCCGGCACCGGCCGTCCGGCCTCCAGCGCGAGCCGCGTCAGCAACATCCGCAGCCGCGCGCCGGGGAGGTCGATCGGGGAGGCGTCGTCGGACGTGGCCGCAACAGGACCAAGGAGGGAAATCTGCACCCGGCCACCTTCCCACCTGCCCCTCCCCGAACAACCGCCGCACCCCGCCTCACGGGACGGGCTCCCACAGGACGCGGCCGTCGCCACGATCGCGGCTAGGGTGAACGGCGTGTCCCCTTCAGATGCGGCCCGCCTCGGTCGTGAAGCCGCTCGGCGCCTGGCGTCGTCGGGCGTCTGCGAGGTCAGGCCCGGCCTGACCGACGAGGAGTTCGCCTGGATCGGGAAGGAATACGGCATCGAGTTCGCCGACGACCACCGGGCCTTTCTCGCCGCAGGCCTTCCCATCAACTCCGCCCGGCCGGACGAGGGCGCCACATGGGAACGCCCCTGGCCGGACTGGCGCGAGGGCGACGAGGAGGAGCTTCGCCGGCCCGTCGGATGGCCTGTGCGGGTGGTTCTGCAGGATGTGGAGCGGGGCGACTGGTTGAGGTCGTGGGGAGCACGGCCGGAGAGCGATGAGCAGGCGTTACGCGTCGCGGCACAAGAGCTGGCCAGGGCGCCGAAGCTGATCCCGATCTATGGGCATCGTTTCCTGCCCGGCGGACGCGGCACGTACGGCGGCCAGGTGCTGTCGATATGGGGAACGGACATCATCAGCTACGGCCGAG
This sequence comes from Nonomuraea sp. NPDC047529, assembly GCF_040642995.1. NCBI lineage: Bacteria > Bacillati > Actinomycetota > Actinomycetes > Streptosporangiales > Streptosporangiaceae > Nonomuraea > Nonomuraea sp. NPDC047529. The sequence continues at coordinate 55,116 of NZ_JBEYTJ010000003.1, forward strand.
ACCTCGCCGAATACGTCACCCACGACTTCCACCCGCGCGACGAGGAAGCAGACCCCGGGGAGGAGGGAGACGCCACTCCAGTATGGGGAGAGTTCATCCCCCGACCGCGCCTCTGATCCCGCAGTTACGGCCACGCCAAGCTGAGCGTTCTCGTCGCCGCCACGACATTCTTCGACCTGGACCGCCGCATGCTCGCCGGCGGGAAACCAGCCGCCATCCACATCCGCGCCAGACGTCACCATGCCCCAGCACCCAGCCCGCGGCTGAGGTAGGCCCGGTGCTTCGGCATCGGGTATCCCGTCATCGAGCGGCGACATTCGACCTGCGTGCCCGGACCCGGAAAGACGGCAGCCGAACAGCTCATGCGTATTGGGCATAGCTGATTCGTTCAGCTTTCAGACCTTCTTAGCCTTTGCGTAGCGCAAGCCGTATCCACGGACGGGTGGAAGCGCATGGCGACTCCAGAAGAAGCCCAGCTGACGCTGGCGACGATCGCGCGATTAGCCGAAGAGCACGGGAACGCGCTGGACAGGACGTATCAGCTTTTCGGCGACGGTGCACTGCTCGGGCCTGGTGCCACCCGTATGCATGAAGGGTTGATCGAGCAGCATCTGGCCGTGCGGCACGCGTTCACCCGTGCCTTTGAGACGGTCGAACAGCTTGCCGCCACGGGCGGAAAGTCGCCCACGATTCATGCCCCCCAGCTCCGCCCGCCTCCAGCACCGTTGCCGACGCCACCCGGCGGCTATGTCGGCGGCTCTCCCGGTCTCATGGAGGCACTGGACTCCGAGTTCGGCCGTGTGGGAAGCGACTGGCAGGAGGCCGGACATGAGCTTTCCGGAGCCCTGTCCCACATCGGGCTGGCGACCAGCGCGGGCCGGACGGTCACCATGGCGGGGAGCTGGCTCGTCGATCAGCGCAAAGACCTTCAGCGACGCCGTGCCGAACTCCTGAAGGCCCCGGCCCAGCCGGCCATGGACGGATCACGGGCAGTCTCCGGGACCGCCGGTGGAGGTCCCGCGCCCGTCCTCGGCATGCTCGTCACTCTGCTCAATCTGCGCGAACAAGATCGCTCTCCGGTCGAAGAGTTCTCCGACAAGGCGACCTCCCTCCTCAACAAGGGAATCGCATGGTACGGCGACTTCTGGGCCGGCAACGTGGAGCGGCTCAGCGTGAAGCTCGGTCAACCACAGATCGGGAAGGCTGCGCGGCAATACGTCGACAAGGTGGCCGCGCCGTTCACACAGGGAGCGAACGAGGCCACCTGGGGCCTGCTCAAGGGCGCGTGGAACTGGTCGCAGCTCGGCCTGATCACAGATCCGATCGGCTTTCTGAACCGGCTGCGAGGAGCGGGAGAGACCGCCGCGTTCGCGAAGCAGCAGCCCGTGGAGTTCGGCAAGGCCCTCGCAGATCTGGAAACCCTGCAGAAGGACCCAGGCCGCTGGTTCGGCCGCCTTGTTCCTGACGTCATCCTGACCATCGCCACCGCAGGGGTGGGAAGCGAGGTCACCGCAGCCAACCGGCTCCGCAAGGGCTTCGACGACGGCGGCCGCCGAAGGACCTCGTCGACTCCCGGGCTGCCTTCGAAGTCACCCTTCCAAGATCCGAACATCACTCGCCATGCGGGCAACGCACCGCAACAGGAGTTCGACGTACTGTTCACCGACATCAAGGACGTGAACCCTCAGTTCTCCTCGCAGGCCTGGCAATACACCAACAATTGCCAGAGCTGTGTGGTGGTGACGGATCGGCTGCTCTCGGGTTCGTCGCCGATATCCGCTGTCCCGCACCATCCTTCGCATCCGTTCGACTGGCCTCGTAGCGTGACGGACACCGTAGGCGGAGGAAAGCCGTTCCGCGCGGTGAAGGATTATGACGAGATAGTCACGGAGCTGCTCAGAGGCGGGGACGGTGCTCGTGGCATCATTCACGGCATGCGCGTCGACCCGCGTACGGGGCTGCCGCGCGCAGGTCATGTCTTCAACGTGGTGAACCGCGGTGGCAAAGTATACTTTGTTGACGGCCAGAACGGCTCCTGGGCGACGCCGGAGAATTTTGCCCACATGGAATTCCTGCGCACGAACTAGCCGAGGAGAGAAGACGTGGACAGACAGCAGGCCACATTGCTCGCCGAGCGTTACCTGGCGGGCTTCTCAACCGCCGAAAAGCCGCTGGCCCTTTATGGCGACGAATCCGTGGACGACCTGGGCTGGTGTTTCGTCTTCCCATGGAACACGGCCCGTTTCATCGAGACGCGTGATTTCGCCGACGTCCATGGCCCCGGATATGGGCCGGTTGTCGTGGTCAAGGAAAGCGGCGACACGTGGATGATGAATGGATTGCCAGAAGAACAGCAACTCGCTGCGTACGCCGCAAGACACGGCATATCTCCTGACCATAAGAAGTGAAACGAGGACGGCGGTGCATGGGCACGAGACGGACGCGCTCACAATGGCGCACTCACCGATAGCCTGAACCCGGGCATGGGCGCAGTTACCGAGTCCCGCCACCCACGTGACGGCCATGGACGGCAGCGCTGCCACTCGAACGGCATCCGAACCCTGCCTTGACGGCTCGTGCCCGCGATCAGCCAAGCGGCGGTCACGCCGTGAAGCGCCCGGCACCCTGAATCAGGGCGCCGTTCATGAGCGTGACCGCGTGCCCCCAGGCGCCGGGGAGTGGGCCGTAGCTTCGGCCGTCTCCAGCGGGTTCGCGTCGAAGTGGTCAAGATCCGTGTGGTGGCCTGACGGCCGCCCCTGCGTTGTCGGGCCGAGCGGCTGATCCAAGCTGGCGCCGCCTTCGGCGGGCCGTCGGAGGCGCACATTACCCAAACGGTCTTGCCAGTTGCGCCCATGGGCGGGAAGAATTCATGTGCTTTGATCTGATGAAGAACGCGGTCCGACACCAGGGAGTGGTCCAGTGGCGTCGTCGAATCCAGACGAAACTATCACGATACGCACGCGAGATGGAGTAAAGTATCAGGTTTACGCTCCTGGACAGATAAGAAGATTCGGTGTCGACCGTGAAATCATCGTCGATGAGGAAGATCTTACAGTGGCGCTACTTAAAGTGTCGCGTTCATTGCGACGTGCAGTGAGCGCGACAAGCGAGAGCCGTGCCGACGGCATGAAGGTAGAGTTTGGAATGGCCTTCACGCCGGAGGGGGCACTCCAGATTACGCAAGGGCGCGACAGCTCTCACTTCTTCATCACGCTCGAGTATGCCGCGAGGGACGTCCCGCGTGAGGTGGGAGACCTCTAGCGATGACGGCGCAGACTGCGGCTAGATGGCTTCTGGTGGTTGGGGGAGCCTCTCTCGGGTTCTATTGGTATCCCGACACCTGGATCGGTAAGGAACTGGTAGGGGATTTATATGCGAATCTCTCTACCAGTCTTATCAGCATATCAATCACGGTGCTCTTGATTGATAAGCTCAGTGAGCAGGCCAACCGTGCCCAACTTAAGAAGAGACTGATTTGGGAGATGGGGAGCACGGATCAGGCGGCGGCCAGTCGCTCGGTCAAGGAACTTCGCGACTCCGGTTGGCTCGCGGACGGGAGCCTTGTCGAGGCTGACTTGAACTATGCCAACCTTGCGGGCGCCTCCCTGTCGGGAGCGAACCTCTCTGGGGTGAAGCTTTCTGGGGCAACTCTATCGAAAGCCGACCTGAGTAAGGCGATTCTAGATAGGGCAATCTTTGATGAGGTGATAGCGGTAGCGGCGAACTTCAAATCCGCATCTTTGATCGGTGCCAGCTTTCGCAAGGCGCAGCTGCAAGACGCTGTCCTCGATGATGCCAACTGTGCCGACAATATAGAGTTCATTGGCGCCCAGCTCCCGGGTGCCAGTCTTCGTGAAGCGAGACTTCAGCGAGCAAGCCTAGAATCATGTAACCTTATTGACTGTGATCTATCAAAGGCAAATCTCAGCGAAGCCAATTTGCGGGGGACGACCGTTCTGCGTGCGAATTTTTCTGGGACTAATCTAGAGCGCGCCGACTTGGCCGGACTGAGGGATTGGGAGCAAATAGTCTCAATGAGGGGAGCCCAGGTCCTCGGCATCAGGAACGCTCCTGAAGGGTTCATGGAGTGGGCGCTGCGTAATGGCGCAATACAATGAGAAGATTGTGTCATTTGCGGCCCCAGAGACGATGTCAATCGCGGGCGAGCTCGACTTGGTTCTCATGCCATGATGGCCCCGATGACCTTGGTCTGGCCGACGACGTCTGCGTCGGGCTGTCGTCCCTCCATTCTTTCTAGACACAAAGAGGCGACAGGCCGATGGAAGGTCCTTGGCCGGAGGTACGCCCATCTTGCCGCTCTGGATCAGTGCGAACCGGTTGGCTGGTACCACGATGTCTGCTGTCTCCACCTGCGTCTCCTCCGAGTAGTACGTTCGCAGGATCGAACTGGTCGCGCTGTAGCCGCTCACACTCCTTGGCCGTTCCGAAGCGTGCCGAGACTTCTTCCGCCCAACCGCTCATGGATATACCATCCGTTCGGCCACTCCGCGGGCGGCCCGCCGTCCTCGGGCAGCACTATCGGCGTACCCGGGTAAGTCGAAGCGGTTCCCAACTGGTGGGAGCATGACTGGCTCTCTGTCGGCCGAGAAGACATAGTCAGTCCGCACCACGTCTTCCACGTCCCTCGGGCTCATCGAGGCTTAGACGGTCGCGGATCTCTGGTGGTGCCTGGACCGTCTGTGACTCATGCGTCCAGCCGGCCTCACGGCTTTGTCGCTTCATGTCCCGCCTGAACGGCGAGCCGTAAGGTGTCGCCCGATGCCGGGCGGATCAGCGGTTGCGGCTCCTGAGGCGGACACGCATAGGCACCCGAGTCGGATGTGTCCCTCAGGCCTCTACCCATCCCAACCTTGCCTACAGCCAGTGAGCGTCAACGAGAAACGGGCGGAACTCCGTGAGACTGGAGGCCCGCCCGCTTCTGTGATGTTCATGCTGGTCAATGGCCTGAACCGCTGATCGAGATCTTGTGCCCCCCTGTAGGATTCAAACCTACGCACTCGGCTCCGTGAGAGCTGCTGTCGAGGATACGTGCAAGCCTCTGACCAGTGGCTTCGAGGGTGCTCGTTGGGTAAGGCCAGGTGATGGTCCGCAAGCGGAGCATGAAGCTGTGTTGGCCACAACGCATTCGACCTGCATAGCTCTCGGAGCTGTGTCAGCCGGCCTGCTCAACGTTGGGACTAGCCCCGGGCGCTCGCGGGGAATTTGAGCCGAGCTGATCGTTCACATGAGAAACGTGCCTTTGAGCTGGGAGGACGGGGCTTGTATAGAGTCCTGTCCACGCCAGATTAGAAGGCACCATTCGAGTGGAGACCATCGCGTCCCAGCGCAAGATCGTGGTGTCCGCAGACGGTTCGGGGCTCGCCTCCCACGCAGGCGCCCTGCAACTGCTCCGCACCCTCCGCGTCACCGGCCTGGACCAAGCGTTGTCCATCCGACTGCAGCGCCGGCGACCTGCCCGGGGCCGTGCACGACCGCGGCAAGGTCATCGCCGACCTGGCCCTCAGCCTGGCTCTCGGCGGTATCTGCCTGGCCGACATCGCACTGCTGCGCTCCCAGCCCGACCTGGTCTGGCACGTCGTCTCCGACCCCACCGTCTCCCGGCTGATCGACCGCCTCCCCGCCGTGTGCCCCTGTGCCAGCAAGGGGCTGACAGCTACCTGTCGTGGCCTACAACTGGCCCACAACCAGCTAGCGTCAACGAGAACGGGCGGGACTCCGTGAGACTGGAGGCCCGCCCGTTCCTGTGATGTTTGCGCTGGTCAGCGACCTGAGTCGCTGATCAAGATTGTGTGCCCCCTGTAGGATTCGAACCTACGCACCCGGCTCCGGAGGCCGGTGCTCTATCCCCTGAGCTAAGGGGGCGACGAGTGATAAGGCTATCAGCATCTGGAGACCACTCGGCACCAGATAACGCTCCTTGAACGCATCCCGCGAAAACCCCACGTGACCGCCCCACTACGGGCTAGCTTTGCGCCCGTGAGCGACGTTCTTGGCAAAGTACTGGTCGTGGATGACGACGAGGTCATCCGGCAGCTCATCGCGGTCAACCTGAACCTGGAGGGGTTCGAGGTGTCGACCGCCACCGATGGGCAGGACTGTCTGGATCGGGTGATGGACGTCATGCCGGACGTGATCACGCTGGACGTGATGATGCCCTGCCTGGACGGGTGGGCGACGGCGGAGAAGTTGCGTACGGAGGAGGCGACCAGTCACATCAAGGTCGTCCTGATCACGGCGCGGGCGCAGGACGATGACCGGAGGCGTGGGCTGGGGATCGGGGTCGACGCGTACCTGACCAAGCCGTTCGACCCGGCCGAGCTCATTCAGGTGGTACGGGAACTCGCTTCCGGGGCTCCGAGTTGATGGGGTTGTAGAAGGCGCTGGGGCGGAGTGCCGGAGGTGGTGAAGAGCGGCGGGGTGGCGCCGCTCGGGCCGCGTCCGGGTGCACGTCGGCGGCGACGACCATCGACGTGAGAGGTACGGCGTGCGTAGTTCGATCTTTGGCAACCTCGATGCCCAGCCGCTTCCCGGCGGGTTCGCGCTGGAGAACCGCAAGATGTTGCGGGTTCAGTTGCCGCACGAGGTGCTGGCCAAGCAGGGGTCCATGGTCGCCTTCCAGGGGCAGATGGACTTCGACTACGAGGGCGCCGGCGGGATCGGCCGGTTGCTCAAGAAGGCCGTGACGGGGGAGGGCACCTCCCTGATGCGGGTACGTGGCCAGGGGCTGCTCTATCTGGCGGACAATGCCGACGACATCCACCTTTTCTACCTGGAGAACGAGGGGCTGACGGTCAACGGGCGGAACCTGTTGGCGTTCGGGCCGGAGCTCAGGTGGGACATCCAGCGGGTTCAGGGGGCCGGGGTCGCGGCCGGCGGGTTGTTCAACACCACGGTGACCGGCACCGGGTGGGTGGCGGTGACCACGCACGGCACGCCGGTGCTGCTGGACGTGGCGAGGATGCCGACGTTCGTGGACGGGCAGGCGGCGGTGTGCTGGAGCACGGGGTTGCAGGTCGGGGTCAACCGCACGATGAAGGCGGGGGCGTTGATCGGGCGGGGGAGCGGGGAGGCCATGCAACTGGCGTTCCGGGGGCAGGGATTCGTGCTGGTGCAGGCCAGCGAAGGGGCGCCAGTGGTGCAGGCGTCGTGAGGCATGAGCGGCCGACGGTGGTGCAGCTGTCCGGCCGACTTGTACGGCTGCCGGGAAGCTTGTGCGGTTGCCGAGGAGGCAGTGGCCTGCGGCGGCGGGGAGGCTTGTGCGGTTGCCGAGGAGGCAGTGGCCTGCGGCGGCCGGGGAGTGCGTGTGGGCGCCGAGGGCAGGTGCCGGTTCTACGTCAGGTGGCGGTTCGGGCGTGGACAGGTAATTAGCTAATTGCCATACTGGCTCGGTGGATGTGGATCTGGTCAAGGCGCTGGCCAGCGACAAACGGCTGCTCATCCTTGAGTGGCTGCGCGACCCCGAGCGGCACTTCCGCCCACAGCGCGACGGCGACCTCGTACGGGACGGCGTCTGTTCGCTGTTCATCGCCGAGAAGCTGGGCGTGAGTCAGCCCACCTGCGGCGAGCACCTCAAGGTGCTGGCCAAGGCGGGGCTGATCCGGGGCACGAAGATCAGGCAATGGGTCTTCTACCAGCGCGACGAGGACCGGATCGCCAAGGTCAAGGAGATGTTGAGCAGTGACTGGTGACTCGGCCGACGCCTACGAACGTCTGATCGCCGATCTCGATGCCGGCGGGGCGCGCTACCGGGTGATCGACCATCCGGCGGAGGGCCGTACCGAGCTGGTGAGCGCCCTGCGGGGGCACGGTGTGGAGCAGGCGGCCAAGTGCCTGATCGTGATGGTCAAGGTCGGCAAGAAGGTGACCCGGCACGTGCTGGCCGTCGTGCCGGGGGATGCGCGGCTGGATCTGCAGGCGGTCAAGGGGCTGCTGGAGGGCACGTACGTGGCCTTCGCCGACAAGGACAGGGCGGAGGAGCTGGCGGGGAGCGTCAGCGGGACGGTGTTGCCGTTCAGCTTCGACCCTCGTCTTGAGCTGGTGGTCGATCCTTCGCTGCTGGAGCTGCCGGAGATCTACTTCAACGCCGCGCGGCTCGACCGGTCCCTGGTGCTGACCACCGACGACTACGTCCGGCTGGCCGCGCCGCGCGTGGCCACCATCGTGGCGGCGCCGGTGCCGGCCGCCAACTGAGCCCCTGCGGGGGTACCGCCCGCCGACAAAGACCGTGTGTGGGTACCGACAACCAACCGGGCCTCAAGCGCGGGCGCAGGTGGCGGTCGGTGGGGTGTTGGTGGTGGTCCAGGAGGAGAGGAAGCCGAAGGTGGTCGTGGCGCCGGAGGCGAGGGCGCCGTTCCAGGTCTCGTTCCTGACCTGCACGGACGAGCCCGTCTGCGTGAGCCGCCCACCCCACAGCCGGCTGACCGCCTGACCGTCGGCGAACGTCCAGCCGACGTCCCAGCCGGTCAGCGGGGAGGCGCCGGTGTACGTGACGGTCACCTCGCCCTGGAAGCCGCCCTGCCACTGGCCGGTGATCCGGTAGGCCGCCGCGCAGTCACCGCTCCCCGAGGTGGGGGTGGGGGAGGAAGGCCCGGAGAGGGCGGCGGTCAGGGCCGGGTACCAGGCGTCGGACATCTTCTGGTCGCCGGAGGCGTTCGGGTGCCCGCCGTCGTAGGTGTCGGTGCCCGTGCTGAAGCCCGTCCACTGGTCCACCGCAGGTGGGCGGGTTCATCGGGATGAGCTTGGCGACGAGGATCTTCATGGTGGGGTTGCTCGCCCGCATCTGGTTCACCAGGGTGGTGAACGCGCCCAGGATCGTCGCGGGGGCGATGTTGCTCCACACGTCGTCGGTGCCGAGGTGCATGACGACGATGTCCGGCCTGGTGGCCGAGAGCCAGCCGGGCAGCAGACCCTGGTTCGCGATGTTGGTGGCCAGGTAGCCGCCGTGACCCTCGTTGTCACCGTCGTGGGCGACGTGGTGAGGACGAGCACCGCGCCGGCCAGTGCCAGCATCGCCGTCAGTAAGGCGCTGATCCTGCGCATGTCCACTCCCGTCGCGTGGCCTGCGCAGATGGTAGGAGCGGGCGGGGGAGACGGGGAAGGCGGCCGTCCGAACGGAAGGCGGCGACCTGCGGGAACGTCCCCTACACCGATGTGACTTTCACGATCGCGAGCGGGCAGGGCCCGTGGTGCAGCATGCCCTGGCTGACCGAGCCGATGAGCATGCCCTTCAGCGTGCCGTGCCCCCGGCTGCCGACGACCAGCAGGTCGGCCCCGGACGCCGCCTCGCGCAGCACCTCGACGGGATGGCCGTGCACGACGTCCTCGATCACCTCCACGCCGGGATGGCACTGCCGGGGTATGGCGAGGAACGTCCGCAGGGCCTCGCGGGTCTCGCGTTCGGCCTCAGGATCGGCGGGTTCGAAGCCCGAAGCGCGCGGCCAGGCCCAGGCCTCCACCGCGCGCAGGCGGGCGCCGCGCAGCTCGGCCTCGGCGAAGGCGAACTTCAGCGCGCGCAGGCTCCCCTCGGAGCGGTCCACACCGACCACCAGTTCCCCGCGCGGAACGGCGGGCGGGTCGCGGACCAGGACGACGTCCGTGTGGGCGTGCGCGGCCACCCCGTGGGCGACCGAGCCGAGCAGCAGCCCACGGACGCCGCCCAGGCCACGACTGCCGACGACGAGCAGTTCGGCCTGCTCGGCGGTCTTGATGAGCGCGGCGCGGGGATCGCCGGGCACGAGTTCCGTGGTCACCTCGGCGCCCTGCTCGCGGGCGTGCCGCTCGGCGGCCGCGAGCACTTCCTTGGCGCCGTCGCGCATCCACTTGCCCACCTCCGCGTACCGGCCGGAGATCGGGTGGCAGACCCAGTCGGGCACCACGTGGGCCACGGTCAGCGACACCCCGCGCAGCACTGCCTCCTTGGCGGCCCAGTCGACGGACAGCAGTCCGGTCGGCGAGCCGTCGACACCTGCGACGATCATGGTCAGGCCACGTAACATTCCACTTCGGCGCGGCGGTACGCCAAGCCCTGTCTGGTGGACTCGTCGATGCACGCGCGCTCGGTCCTGCTGAGGAGTAGTTCGCCGCAGACCGTCACGCCGGAGTACGTCCGGCAGTCGAGTGAACGGTTGCGCCGGCCGATGCGGTAGTTCTCCTGGACCGCCTGCCTGCACTTGGCGCGCAGGGCCTGCGTGTCGGCGTAGCGGCACTGGGCGGTCAGGATCCGGTACTGCTGCTTGCTCACTTCCTGCTGCTCGATGCCGTCCCCAGAGGCGGCAGCCGGTCCGATCGTGGTCAGAGCCACGATCGCGGCCACAGCGGCGATCTTCATCATAGTTCCCCTGAGGGGGTCCGTACCGCCAGGGGCGATCGTCAAACCTTAGGCTGATCGCCATGCTGACGCTCCGGTACGACGAGCCCGCCCCCGACTGGGAAGGACACGTCCTTCCGATCGGCAACGGAGCGCTCGGCGCGTGCGTGTTCGGGACCCTCGGGACGGAACGCGTCCAACTCAACGAGAAGTCGTTGTGGACCGGCGGTCCGGGGAGCGCGGAGCCCGGCGCGTCGGGCAACTGGCCCGAGGAGCGGCCCGGCGCGTTGGACGCCGTGCGCCGGATGATCGACGAGCGGGGTTCGGCCTCGCCGGAGGAAGTGGCCGGAATCCTCGGAAACCCGTCCTACAGCACGGTGGGGCACATCCCCGGGTTCGGGGCGTACCAGAACTTCGGTGAGCTGCTGCTCGACGTGACCGGTGGTTTCTCGGGCGGCTACCGGCGCACGCTCGACCTGGAGACGGCGGTGGCCGCCGTGACGTACGAGGACGCCGACGGCGTGGTGCTCACCAGGGAATATTTCGCCTCGTACCCGGCGAACGTCATCGTCGGACGGCTGACGGCGGCACGCCCGGGGCGGGTGGGGTTCACGTTACGGTTCGGCACAGCGCACCCAGGCGGGGAGGAAGTGACCGCCGAGGCGGGACGGCTGCGCGTCCGGGGTGTGCTGGCCGACAACGGCCTGGTGTACGAGGGCCAGGTCCAGGTGCTGACCGAGGGCGGCACCCGTACGGACGAGGGCGACCGCGTCGTCGTGACCGGCGCCGACAGCGCGGTGTTCGTGTTCTCGGCGGGCACCGACCACGCGCCCGTCCATCCCGGTTACCGGGGCCCGGACCCGGCGGCGCGGGTCACGGCGGCCGTGGACGCGGCGGCGCGCCGGCCGTACGGGGAGCTGCGGGCCGAGCACGAGGCCGACCACCGGGCGCTGTTCGGCCGGGTCCGCCTGGACCTCGGCCAGATCATGCCCGACCTGCCGACCGACCGCCTGCTGGCCGGCTACGAAGGGGGCGCGAGCCCGTCCGACAAGGCGCTGGAGACGCTGTACTTCCAGTACGGCCGGTACCTGCTGATCGCCTCCTCCCGCCCCGGCTCGCTGCCGGCCAACCTCCAGGGGGTGTGGAACGCGTCCAACTCGCCGCCCTGGGAGTCGGACTACCACACCAACATCAACCTCCAGATGAACTACTGGCCCGCCGAGCCGGCGAACCTGGCCGAGACGGCGGTGCCGTACCAGGAGTTCGTGGCGGGGCTGCGCGCGCCCGGACGCGAGACCGCCAGGTCGATCTTCGGCACCGAGGGATGGGTGGTGCACTCCAACACCAACCCGTTCGGGTTCACGGGGGTGCACGACTGGCCCACGTCGTTCTGGATGCCGGACGCGGCCGGCTGGCTGGTGCGCCAGCTCTACGAGCGTTACCTGTTCGACGGCGACGAGGGTTACCTGCGCGGGCACGCCTACCCGGCGATGCGCGAGGCCGCCGAGTTCTGGCTGGCCAACCTGCGTCCCGACGTGCGCGACGGCAGCCTGGTCGTCTCGCCCGCCTACTCGCCCGAGCACGGCGACTTCACCGCGGGCGCGGCCATGCCGCAGCAGATCGTCCGGGACCTGTTCGCCTGCACGGCCGAGGCCGCGCGGACGCTCGGCGTGGACGCCGAGTTCGCCGGACGGCTGCGCACGGCGGCCGACCGGCTCGATCCCGGGCTGCGCGTCGGCTCCTGGGGGCAGCTCCAGGAATGGAAGGCCGACCTCGACGACCCCGCCGACCGGCACCGGCACGTCTCCCAGCTCTACGCCCTGCACCCCGGCACGCAGCTCACCGCTCCCGAGCACTTGGCGGCGGCGCGCACGACCCTCGAAGCCCGCGGCGACGGAGGCACGGGCTGGAGCATGGCCTGGAAGGTCAACTTCTGGGCCCGGCTCAAGGACGGCGACCGCGCGCTGAGCATGCTGAGCGGGCAACTGCGGTCGAGCACGCTGCCGAACCTGTGGGACACGCATCCGCCGTTCCAGATCGACGGGAACCTCGGCGCGACCGCCGGGGTGGCCGAGATGCTGCTCCAGAGCCACGCCGGCGTCGTCGAGCTGCTGCCCGCGCTGCCGTCCGCCTGGCGCGCGGGCTCCTTCGACGGGCTGCGCGCCCGCGGCGGCTTCACGGTGGGGGTGACCTGGACGGACGGCGTGCCGGCCGAGGTCAGGCTGACGTCGGCGCGCGGCGGGACCGCCCGGCTGCGCGGCCCCGGGTTCGCGCTCGACCTGGAGACTAGGGCAGGGGAGAGCTACGCGCTGTCGCCAGCACGCTGAACCAGGTGCGGTGGGTCACGCTCGACTCGTGCCAGGCGACCGCGAACCCGGCCGAGTCCAGCGCCGTGAGCAGGTCGCCGGCGTCGCGGTGGACGAACCAGCGCTCGTACTCGGTCCGGTAGGGCACCGGCTCCCACCCCTCGCTGTCGCCCAGAGCGGTGGTCAGCGCGAGCACCCCGCCGGGGCGCAGTGTCGCGTGCCAGGCGCGCAACGTCGACTCGGTCTGCTCGGACGGCACGTGCACGAGGGCCGCGGCCGACCAGATGCCGTCCAGGGACGAGGGCGCCAGCGGCGGATGCCGCAGATCGCCCAGGACGGTGGGAACGCCTCGCCCGGCGGCGAGAGCGGCCATCCCGATCGACAGGTCGACGCCCACGGTGGACAGGCCGCGTCCGGTGAACCAGGCCGACTCGCGCCCGGGGCCGCACCCCAGGTCGGCGACCGTGGCTCCGGCGGGAAGGGAAGAGGCGAACCGTTCGCGGAAGGCCGCGAACGAAGGAAGAGGGACGGCGAACTGCTCGTCGAACTGGTTCGCGATGACGTCGTAGGTGGCGGTCGTGTGCGCAATGGGATCAGACATCCCCTTGATCCTGCCACGCGCGAGGTTATGATCGCGGTGACCAACGCGGGAGCCCGGTGTGGACCGGGCTGAGAGGACGGCTGCCAGCCGCCGACCGCCAGAACCTGCTCCGGATAATGCCGGCGAAGGGAGTTTGCGCGATGAGCGACGCGCGCTTTTCCAAGATCCACATCGGTGACCTCCAGGTGCCCATGCGCGAGGTCAGGCTGTCGAACGGCACGTCGGTGCGGCTCTACGACACCTCCGGGCCGTCGCGTACCGACCGCTCGGCGTGGGGGTCCCCGGTCACCCAGCTCGGCGCCGCGCGGCGCGGGGTGGTCACCAAGGAGATGGAGTTCGTGGCCGTCCGGGAGGGCATGACGCCCGAGTTCGTACGGCAGGAGGTCGCGGCCGGCCGGGCGGTCATCCCCGCCAACGTCAACCATCCCGAGTCCGAGCCGATGGCCATCGGCAGGAACTTCCTGGTCAAGATCAACGCCAACATCGGCAACTCGGCCGTCACCTCCTCGATCGAGGAGGAGGTCGAGAAGATGACCTGGGCCACCCGCTGGGGCGCCGACACGGTCATGGACCTGTCCACCGGGCCGAACATCCACGAGACCCGCGAGCAGATCATCCGCAGCTCGCCCGTACCGGTCGGGACCGTGCCGATCTATCAGGCGCTGGAGAAGGTGGGCGGGCGTCCGGAGGCGCTGTCGTGGGAGGTCTACCGCGACACGCTGATCGAGCAGTGCGAGCAGGGCGTCGACTACGTGACGGTGCACGCGGGCGTGCGGCTGGCGCACGTGCCGCTGACCGTCCGCCGCAGGACCGGCATCGTCTCGCGGGGCGGTGCGATCATGGCCGCCTGGTGCCTGGCCCACCACCGCGAGAGCTTCCTGTACGAGCACTTCGACGAGATGTGCGCCCTGCTGGCCCGCTACGACGTGACGTTCTCGCTGGGCGACGGCCTGCGCCCGGGGTCGATCGCGGACGCCAACGACGAGGCCCAGTTCGCCGAGCTGCGCACCCTGGGCGAGCTGACCAAGGTCGCGCACGCGCACGACGTGCAGGTGATGATCGAGGGCCCCGGCCACGTGCCCATGCACAAGATCAAGAAGAACGTCGACCTGCAGCGCGAGCTCTGCGACGACGTGCCGTTCTACACCCTCGGCCCGCTCGTCACCGACATCGCCCCCGGCTACGACCACATCACCTCGGGCATCGGCGCCGCCATGATCGCCTGGTACGGCACCGCCATGCTCTGCTACGTCACCCCCAAGGAGCACCTGGGCCTGCCGAACCGGGACGACGTCAAGACCGGCGTGATCACGTACAAGATCGCGGCGCACGCGGCGGACCTGGCCAAGGGCCACCCGCAGGCCCAGGCGTGGGACGACGCGCTCTCGGACGCCCGGTTCGAGTTCCGCTGGGAGGACCAGTTCGACCTGTCGCTCGACCCGGACACCGCCCGCGCCTTCCACGACGAGACCCTGCCCGCCGCGCCCGCCAAGACCGCGCACTTCTGCTCGATGTGCGGCCCGAAGTTCTGCTCGATGAAGCTCAGCCACGAGGTACGGGCGGGCATGGCCGACAAGGCGGCCGAGTTCACCCGGAAGGGCGGCACGATCTACCTGTAGCCCGCCGCGGTCAGCCGGGCAGCGTCTCGCCGCCGATCGGGGCCAGCACCTCACCCGTGTAGTACGAGGACAGCCGGTCGGCGGCGAAGAACACGTACGAAGGGGCGATCTCGTCGGGGTCGGCGGCCCGCTTCATGGGCACCTGCGCGCCGAACGTCTCCACCTTCTCCTCCGGCATCGTGGCCGGGATCAGCGGCGTCCAGACCGGGCCGGGGGCGACGGCGTTGATCCTGATGCCGCGTTCGATCAGGTTCTGGGCCATGGAGTAGGTGAAGGCGTTGATCGCACCCTTCGTCGCGGCGTAGTCGATGAGATTCCTGTTGCCGCGCAGGCCGTTGATCGAGGAGGTGTTCACGATCGCGCAGCCCTCCCGCAGGTGCGGCAGCGCGGCCTTGGTGACGCGGTAGTAGCTGTGGATGTTGACCGCGAACGTGTGCTCCCACTGCTCGTCCGGCAGCTCCTCCAGGGAGTCCACCGGCGCCTGGTAGGCCACATTGTTGACCAGCACGTCGAGGCCGCCGAGCTCGGCGACGGCCTGCTCCACGACCGCCACGCAGTGGTCGCGGTCGGCCAGGTCGCCGGGCAGCAGCACGCAGTGCCGCCCCTCCCGCTCGACCAGGCCGCGGGTGTGGTTGGCGTCGTCGTGCTCGTCGAGGTAGGCGATGGCGACGTCCGCGCCCTCCTTGGCGAACGCGACCGCCACCGCCCGGCCGATGCCCGAGTCACCACCGGTGATCAGCGTCCTCTTGCCCGCCAGCAGGTTCCTGCCCTCGTAGCCGCGCATCTCGTCGCGCGGCTCGGGGGACATGTCGCCCGTACGGCCCGGGTACGGCTGGGTCTGCGGTGGTGGTGTGTCTGACATGTCCGGCGGTCTTCCCCCGGCGGGGTATCGGTAACGTCACGGCTTGCCCAGGTCAGCCCTTTCTGAAGTCCTGAACCTCCTTCCACACCCGTTTGTGCTCGACCAGCCTGGTGTCGAAGACCTTCGTCCCGGCCTCCTTGGCGTACGTGGCCAGTTCGCCGCTCTTGGCGCGCTTGAGGAAGTCGGCCTGCTCCTTGAGCCGGGTGCGGACGGTCTCGACGGCGGTGGACAGCGTGTCGTCGTCCTCCCAGCGGTCCAGATCGGCGGCGAGCAGGTCGCGCTCGGCCAGCAGCTTGTCCGCGACCGACTTCGCGTTCTTGACCAGTTCCTCCTGCTTGTGGTCGGCGGCCAGCTTCATCGCCGTCCGGTCGAACGTGATGTCCACCCCGCCGTCCTTCTTCTCCGCGTGGCCGCCGCGGTCGCCCTCGTTGACCGTCGCGAACGGCATGAGGTTGCGGAACGACAGATAGGCCATCGCGGCCGTGGGCGCGTCGGAGGCGTTCAGCACCGTGGCGGCCTCGTCGAACATGCTCGCGAGCTGGCGTCCCTCGATCTGTTCGACGGGCAGCAGCGCGGCCAGCTCCATGATCCGCGACTGGAGGTCCTTGCGCACGGCCTCCTTCAGCGCCCTGACCGCCTGGGGGCCGGTGGTGGCGTCCGAGACGAGGTGGTTGGCGTGCTGTGTCTCGATCGCCCAGGCGGTGGTGTGGCAGCCCATCCCGGCGACGCCCGGCGGGGCGGGCGCGCGCCCGTTGATGACCAGGGACTCCTTCAGCGACGGGTCGAAGTCCACCACCAGGTTCGTGTCGGCGGCCTCCGACGCCCAGGTGGTGCGCTTCGGCTCGACGGTGATCGGCGGCTGGTCGGCCAGCCGCGCCGTGATGCTCTCGATCAGCGGCGGGAGCGCGTCCGGGACCGCCCTCTTGGGGAACAGCTCCGGGTACTCCTTGCGCAGCGCGCCCTCGAACTGCTTGACCATCATCTCCGCTGCCGCCCGGCCGAGCTTGCCGTCCACCGGCTCGGGCAGCCCGGCCGCGGTCACCGCGTGCGGGTAGGCGGCGGCCATCACCCGCAGGTGCCTGTCCAAGAGGTCGGACAGGACGACGACCGCGTACTCCGGCGCGCCGTCGCCGATCTTCTTCAGGTCCGTGGCGACCTGGCCGGCCTCGGCGAGGATGCGGGCGTTCCTGGCCGACGAGATCGCCTCCTTGGCGCTCTCCGCCCGGCGCGCGGTGTGCGGCTGCTGGAGCCGGGTGCGCGCGTCCTCCGCCTTGGCCCTGAGCGCGCCGGCCGCGCGGTGCATGCCCTGGTAGATCCCGGGTGCCTTCTGCACGTCCTCGATCCGGTCGAGGAGGGCCGGGATGCCCTGCAACGCCGTGACCCGGTCCTTGTTGGTGGCGACCGCCGTCAGCGCCTTGTCCAGTTCGGTGTTGATCGACTGGAGCTCGGCGTACTGCTTGGCCACGTCCCCGTAGGACTGCGGGTTGAGCGCGTACTCGACGTACGACTCGCGCATCGACGCGTCGAACGCGAACATCTTCCACAGAGCCGTTCTCATCTCGTTCTGCTCGGACTGGCGGGGTTTGGGGGCGCCCGTGCCCTTCTCGGCGGCCAGCTTCGCCGCCTTGACCTCGTACGCCAGCAGAGCCCCCCGGTACGTGCCCTCACCCGACCCCGTCGAGCCCCTGGCCGAGGCGGGCGGGACCGTGCTGAACGGCAGATGGTTCAGGAAGTTCAGATGCTGGGCCACCGCCGTGGCCAGCGCCTGGGCCGCCTTGCTCTCGTTCTTCTCGCTCAGGGCCAGGGCGCACTGCTCGGCGACCAGGCGGGCGGAGTTCTCCAGAGGCTCGACCCGGCTGGTCGCGTCGTCGGCGTCGACCGCCTCCAGGCGCATCAGCAGGTCGCGTGCCGTGCCGTCCGGGTCGCTCACCTGGGCCTGCGCCGCGGCCTGCATCGACAGCAGCGCCGTGGCCGCCTCCTTGACGGTCAGGCCGTACAGCGAGGCGCGTACCGAGTCCACGACCCCCTGCCACGAGGTCGTGTGGTCGCCCATGCGGTTGCCGAAGGGGGAGGGCGTGCGCTGGAGCCGGCTGATGAGTACTCCGGCGATCTTCTTCGGTCCCGCGTCACCCCGCAGGTCCACCAGGGGGCGCAGGTGCACGACGGCGCCCGCCGGGAGGTCGTGCTCCCGTGCCGCGAACGTGACCGCGCCCCAGACCTCGCTGCGCGGCTTGGAGATGGCGATGGTGCGCGGGCGCGCGTCGGTCTCCATGGCCTCGCCCCGGTCCCGGGACAGGACCGGCGCGCTCTTCCGCTTCTCCAGCCGGACGACGGGCGTGACCTCCTCCTCGGAGTCACCCTTGTTCTTCTTGCGTAAGTTCGTCTTGCTGCTCTCCGACTTCGTGCCGCCCTGCCCCTTGGACCGCTTCCGCTTCATCCCCACCCCTCCCCGTGCCACCGTCAGCCCGATGCTCCTCCTCGGGACGCCCCAACGGCAGTGCCCTGACCTCATCCGGCCACGTCCGGCGGATCTGTCGTAGGTGATCAATAGACTCGCCCGCGTGCCGACCGCCTGGGACGAGATCCGCGACCTCATCGACGCGCGCCACACCGACACGCTCGTCTCCCGCCTGCTGACCCTCGACGCCGACGAGCGCGAGCTCGTCGCCGGATCACTCCGCGAGCACGTCGCCCTCCGGCGCGACGACCTCGCCGACCCCGACTGGGAGGAGATCGGCGAGGTCGGCTGGACACCGCCCGCCGAGCTGCTGCGCCTGGCCGGGGCGGCCACCCTCGGCGCCGTCGGCGCCGTGGCCGCCTGGGTCAACCGCCGCGACCTCCAGTCCTGGTACGGCTTCTCCGCCCGTCCCCACTTCGGCGCCCCCGGGCCGATGGTGCGGCTGTTCGGTCACCGTCCCGCCGCCTGGCAGGCCGACCTCGCCGTACGCCTGGCCGCCAGGTTGCGCGGCCCCGCCGACCCGGGAGCCCCGCTGGCCCTGGCCATGCTCCGGCACACCCGGGCCGAGCCGCCCGCGCACGATCCCCTGGTGCTGGCCTGGATCTCCGACGGCGCGTTACGCCCCGCCGACCCGCTCTTCCCCGCCCTCCTGCCCAGGATCTTCGAGGCGGAAGGGGCCGGGCGGCTCCTGCGCGAGGCCCCTACCGACCCGCTGATCCGCGCGGCCGACCGCGGGGTCCTGCTCGACGGCTGCGTACGCCGCTTCCTGCGCGGCGGGCCGCTCCACGACCTGCGCTTCTTCGTCCGGCTCCACGAAGCCCTCGACCCGGCCGCCGACGAGGTCGTTGCGCGCCGCCTCGACTACCTGCGCCTGCTGCCCGCCGCTCCCGGCCTGGTGGCCGAGCTGGCGCTGAGACGCGTCCGCCACCTGGACCACCCCGACCCCGCCGACGTGGTGGAGGCCGTGGAGGGGCTGGTGTTCCGCGCCGAGGTCAAGCTCGCCCGCGCCGGGCTGAGCTGGCTCGACGAGACCGTACGCGCGTCCCCCGCCCTGGCCGACGACCTGGCGGGGGCGTTGGTCCTGGGGTTCCAGCACGCGTCGTACGAGGTGCAGGGGAGGGCGGCGCAGCTCGTGCTCAAACATCGGGCGCGGTTCGGGGGCGAGGCGGGCGAACGCATCCGCGACGGCCTGCCCGCCCTTCCCCCGTCCCTCGTGGCCCGCCTGAACCCCCACCTCCTGAGCGGTCCCACCCCTCTCAAGCGGTGACGGAGTCCGACATTCCGGTGGGGGAGGACGGCGCGGGGGATGAGAGGTTCCTCATCCGGGGCTCAGAGTGGTCTCCTCGGACGGGCGCACGCTCAACCTCATGAAACGCGTGATGCTCATTCTCGTGGCGCTGACGGCGGCGGGCTTCCTCTCGGCCGGATGGGTGCGGGCGGCCGACGACGGGCCCGATCTGGGCGACTCCGTCACGGTCTCGTCCTCGCCGGGGACGTCGGCCGGCGACGTACGGCCGGTCACGTCACCGGGAACCGAGGCGGAACCCGTCAAGCCGCCCGCGCCGAAGCCCGGAGGCGGCGATGATGATGGCGACGTCGACCCCCATCGCGCCTGGGCCGACGAAGACGAAGACGACGACGATGACGACGAAGACGACGCTCACGAAAGCGGCGACGACGATGATGACGACGACGAAGACGACTGAGCGGGGGGTCGGATGCGGGTGAGCGCCCGCGCCCGGATCGTGGGCTGGATGCTCGCCGTGGTCGGCCTGGCCCTGGCGGTCTCGATCTTCGCGACCTGGACCGTCCTGCTCGCCCGCCTCGACGACCGGATGAACCTGGAGTTCACCAACGAGGCCGAGAAGCTGCGCCGGTACGCCGCCACCGCCCACGATCCCCGCACCGGCCGGCCGGTCTCCGACGTGCGGGAACTGCTCACCGGCTACCTGGCGATCAACTCGCCCGACCGATGGGAGACCTTCTTCAGCATGGTGGACGGCAGGGCCGACCGGATCACCGCCGTCACGCCCCCGGCCCGGCTCGACACGGACGAGAAGCTGGTCAAGGTCCTGGCCGCGGCCACCAGACCGGCCTACGGCGACACCGAGAGCGTCGAGGGCACGGTCAGGTACGCCGTCATCCCGGTCAGGGTGGCGGCCGACCCCCGTCCCGGCCATTTCGTCGCCGCCGTCTTCTACGACCGCCACCGGGGCGAGATCGTGGACGCGGTCGGCGTGCTCGGGCTGTCGGCGCTGGCCGCGCTGGCCCTGGCGGGGGCGGCGGGATGGTTCGTGGCGGGGCGGGTGCTGGCCCCGGTGCGGCTGGTGAGCCAGACGGCCGAGCAGATCAGCGACTCGGCCGACCTCACGCGCCGGCTCAAGGTCACCGGTGACGACGACGTGGCCGCGCTGGCCGCCACGTTCAACCACATGCTCGACCGTTTGGAACGTTCCTTCGCCGTGCAGCGCACGTTCGTGGACGACGCCGGGCACGAGCTGCGTACCCCCATCACGGTCATCCGGGGGCATCTGGAGCTGATGGGGGACGATCCGGCCGAGCGGGCGGAGACGCTGGCCCTGGTCACCGACGAGCTGGACCGCATGAACCGGATCGTGGACGACCTGCTCACGTTGGCCAAGGCCGAGCAGCCCGGGTTCCTCGCGGTCGAGGAGGTCGAGCTGGCCGACCTCACGGTGAGCGTGGTGGCCAAGGCGCGGCCGCTGGGCGACCGGCGGTGGCGGGTGGACCAGGTGGCCGAGGCGCGGATCCCGGCCGACCGGCAGCGGCTCACGCAGGCGCTCATGCAGCTCGTGGTGAACGCCGTCCGCCACACCATGGACGACGATCTCATCGCGGTCGGGTCGGCCGTGCGGGGCGGGCGGGCCGAGCTGTGGGTGCGGGACAGCGGGCCGGGCGTCGCGCCCGCCGACCGCGAGCGCATCTTCCGCCGGTTCGTCAGGGGCGCGGGACGGACGGGCGGGCACGACGGGGCAGGGCTGGGGCTGGCGATCGTCAGGTCGATCGCCGAGGCGCATGGAGGCGGTGTGAGAGTGGCGGACGTCCCGGCGGGGGGCGCTTGTTTCGTGATGACGTTGCCGCTGGCCAGGGCATGAACCGGATCCTGATCGCCGAGGACGAGAGCCGGATCGCGGCCTTCCTGGAGAAGGGCCTGCGCGGCAACGGCTTCGTCACGGCGGTGGTGACGGACGGCGTGGCGGCCTACGATCTGGCCAGTTCGGGCGGGTTCGACCTGCTCCTGCTCGACATCGGGCTGCCGCTCAGCGACGGGTTCACCGTGCTGCGGCGGCTGCGGGAGTCGAAGGTGGCCATCCCGGTGATCATCCTGACGGCCCGGGGCGGCGTGACCGACACGGTCGCCGGGCTCGAAGGGGGCGCCGACGACTACATCGCCAAGCCCTTCGCCTTCGAGGAGCTGCTCGCGCGGGTCAGGCTGCGGCTGCGGGCCGACCGCACGCCCGAGCCGACCGTCCTGCGCGTCCGGGACCTGGCACTCGACCTGCGGACCAGGCGGGCGCACGTCGGGGACCGCGTGGTGGACCTGTCCACCAGAGAGTTCGCGCTGGCGGAGATCTTCTGCCGGCATCCCGACCAGGTGCTGACCCGCGAGCAGCTCCTCAGCCACGTCTGGGGCTTCGACTTCGACCCCGGCTCGAACGTCGTGGACGTCTATGTCCGCTACCTGCGCAGGAAGATCGGCCCCGACCGCATCGAGACCGTGCGCGGCACGGGCTACCGGATGAGAGCCGCCTAATGGGCGGCTCACGGCTCCCTCACCGGCGGGCCACAGGCTGGTGGACATGAGAACGAGGGGCAAGACACCGTGACGGCCGGACTGGCGATGGACCTGGCGGCGATCACCGTCCTGGCCTACGGCCTGTACTACCGGCGACATCACCGGCGCGACCTGCTGTTCGCCTACGTGGCGCTGAACCTGGGCATCTTCGCGGTGGTCTCCCTGCTGCTGGTCCAGCGGGTGGACCTGGCGGTCGGGTTCGGGCTGTTCGGGGTGTTGTCGATCATCCGGCTGCGGTCCAGCGAGATCACCCAGCAGGAGATCGCCTACTACTTCGTGGCGATCGTCCTCGGGCTGGTGAACGGCATCGCCTCGCAGCTCCCGCTGACCGCGCTCTTCCTGGACGGCGTGCTCCTGGCCGTCGTGTACGTCGCCGACCATCCCCGCCTGCTCGGCCGCACGCGGCAGCAGGTCGTGACGCTGGACGTCGTGCACGCCGACCCCGAGCTGCTCAGGGCCGACCTGGAGAGCCGGTTGCGCGGCCGCGTCCTGCACTGCGTCGTCACCCAGGTGGACTACGTGCGCGACGTGACCGTGGTGGACGTGCGCTTCCAGCTCGCCGAGGTGGCCCGATGAGGGACGCGAGCGCGCTGATGGCCGGCGTCGCCGCCGGGCTGCCGCCGGTCGGGCTGGACGAGGTGCCCGAGCTGATGAGCCGGACGGACCACAAGTACGTGGTCAGCGTCCCGGTCATGGCCAGGCTCGCGGCCGAGCTGGGCGACCGGTTCTCGGTGTTGCGGATCGGGGCCCTTCGCCAGTTCCGTTACACCTCGACCTACTTCGACACGCCCGACCTGCTGACCTTCCGCCACCACCGGCAGGACCGGCGACGCCGGTTCAAGCTGCGCACCCGTACGTACCTGGACGGCGGCGGCCGGTGGCTGGAGCTGAAGCTGAACGGCGCGCGCGGCAACACCGACAAACGCCGCATCCCCTACGATGCCGCCCCGGCCGGCGAGCTGACCACGGAGGCCATGGAGTTCGTCGGTGACACGCTGAGCAGAGAGCTGAGCGTCGCCGTGCCCGACGCGCTGGGGCCCGTGCTGTCCACCGACTACCGGCGGGTCACGCTCGTGGACGGGCAGACCCGGCTGACCTGCGACACCGGCCTGCTCTGCCGCGACGGCGGCCGGAGCGTGCCCGCCCGCGGCGACCGGGTGCTGCTGGAGTCGAAGTCGGCCGACGGGCGGGCGCCGGTGGACCGGGTGCTGCGCGGGCTGGGGGTGCGGCCGGTCAGCGTGAGCAAGTACTGCCTGGCGGTGGCCGCGTTGAGGGGCGTCCCGGCCAACCGCTGGCAGCCCGCCATGCGGGGATATTTCGCGCTATAGCGGCAGACCGCCCGTCGCCGCGCTCGTCGAACCGGTCGCCTGGTAGGCCGCGATCGTGCGCTCGGCGATGCGCATCTGGTGGATCTCGTCGGCGCCGTCGGCGAAACGGGCCCAGCGGGCGTGCTGGAACATGCTCGCCAGCGGAGTGTCGGTCGAGTAGCCGAGCGCGCCGTGCACCTGGATCGCCCGGTCCACGATCCGGTTGAGGCTGTTGGCCACGAAGTGCTTGGCCATCGACACCTCCGTACGGAAGTCCTCGCCCCTGTCGATCTTCGAGGCGGCGTGCAGGACCATCAGCTTGCACTGGTAGAGCTCCATGGCCGAGTCGGCGATCAGCCACTGCACGCCCTGCTTCTCGGCCAGCAGGGAGCCGTGGCTGTAGCGGTTGAGCGCCCGGTCCACCATCATGTCCAGCGCCGTCTCGGCCTGCGAGATCCACCGCATGCAGTGGGCGAGCCGCGCCGGGCCCAGCCGGTACTGGCCCAGCCGGTGGCCGTTGCCCCGGCCGCCCAGGACCGCGCTGTCGGGCACCCGGAGGTCCTCGATCACGATCTCGCTGTGGCCGGTCGAGCCGTGCATGGTCTCGACCTCGCGCACGTCCTTCCAGCCCGGATTGGGCAGGTCGACCAGGAAGGCCGTGTTCGCGCCGCGGGAGCCGTCGGGCACGTCCTTCTCGGTGCGCGCGATGAGGATGGCGAAGCTCGCCCGGCGGGCGTTGGAGATGAACCACTTGTGGCCGTTGATCACCCACTCGTCGCCGTCCTTGACGGCCTCGGTGCGGATCAGGGTGGGGTCGGACCCGGCCACCTCGGGCTCGGTCATCGCGAAGCACGACATCTGGACGCCGTCCAGCAGCGGCCGCAGGTACTTCTCCTTCTGCTCGTCGTCCGCCCAGTGGAGCAGGGTGTGCATGTTGCCCTCGTCGGGGGCCTGGCAGTTGAGCACCCACGGGCCGATGCGGGTCTTGGCCGCCTCCGACTGCACCATGGCCAGCTCGACATGGCCGAGGCCCATGCCGCCCCACTCCTCGGGCATGTGCGGCAGCCACAGCCCCTCGGCCTTCGCCCGGCGGCGCAGCTCGAAGATCGTGCGGAGGTAGGCGTCCCGGTCGCCCTCCTCCACGCCGGACATCGTCGGGATCACGGTCTCCTGGATGAAGGACCTGACCCGCCCGCGGATCTCCTCGTGTTCGGGAGCGAGAGTGAAATCGATGGCCATGACTCTCCTTCGGCGATTTCACCGATAGTACTATCGGTGAAAGCACACACAAGTCCCGTGAGGCGATCGTGACCAGCACACCGCGCAGCAGAAGCGAGGCGAAGGACCTGACCCGGCGCAGGCTGATCAGGGCGGCCCTGACGCTCCTCGACGAGGAGGGCGAGGCCGGCCTGACCACCGGCAAGGTCGCCAAGGCCGCAGGAATCGCCCAGTCGAGCTTCTACGTGCACTTCAAGGACATGCAGGAGCTGCTGCGGGTGCTCGGCGAGGAGGGCGGCGACCGGCTGCGCCGGGCGATGCGGGAGGCGCGGCGCAGGGCCCGCGAGGCGCCCGACGACCTCGAACGCCACCGCGACACCTTCCGCATCCCGCTGGAGGCGATCTGCCGCCACCCCGAGCTGCTGCGCATCCAGCTGCGCGCGCGGCACGACCCGTCCTCCTCGCTGCGCGACTTCGCCGCCCGTACGGCCGCGGCCTACCGCGAGCACCACGCGGCCGACCTGGCCGCGCTCGGCTACACCGCCGGCGACGAGCGCGACCGGCGGCGCCTGGAGATGATCGCCGAGGGCGTCAACGCGGCCACGAACGCGCTGGCCATGGGCCACCTGGAGGGCCGCTACCCCGACCTGGACGAGTGCGCCGACATCCTGGTCGCGCTGTCCAGGGGCGCGCTGCGCCTGCTCAGGCACGAGTCAGCCGGGACGGCGCAGCGGGGTGAAGGCCCAGGTCATGCGGGGTTCGACGGCCCAGCGGAAGAGCCGGCGCACCCAGGGGGCGCACAGCAGGGTGGCGGTGACGACGCCCAGCAGGAGTGACAGCGGCAGGCCCAGGCCGAGCCGCTCGGCGCCCTTCACCACGAAGCCGTGCAGCAGGTACGCGTACATGGTGGCCGAACCCAGCCCGCTGAACCAGGTGCGCCGGGACGGGGTGACCGCCAGGAACGCGGCCACCAGCACTGCCCCCGCCGCCAGCAGCGCCAGCCTGATCGCGGTGCCGGTGAGGTCGTCCACGCCGATGGCCGCGTTGGAGTGCCGCCACCTGATCCACTCGGTCGGCACCCGCTCGTGCACCAGCAGCGCGACCGCGAGCCCCAGCCCCAGCACGCAGAACCCGGCCAGCCGCATGGGAGGCCGCCGCAGCCACGCGAAGTGCTCGGGCCGCACCATCAGGCCGAGCACGTAGAACGGCAGCAGCGCGAACGTGCGGTTCATGGCCAGCTCGCCGGGCAACCGGTCGAGCCCGGTCAGCAGGGACAGCGCGACCGCGACCGCGAGCGGCCACTTGAGCTGCTGCCACACCGGCGTGGACAGCCGCCACAGGAACAGCGAGAGCAGGAACCAGGTGAGGTAGTAGGGGTCGAGCAGGCTCAGCTCGAACTTGCCGTACAGGATCGGGCGGGGGAGCGAGTAGGCCAGCTCGAAGATCAGGTAGGGGACGGCGAGCGTGGAGATGAGTTTGCGCGCCTTGCCCCCCGAAAACGTGAAATTTCGGGACAAATAGCCGCTTAGGACGATGAATAGCGGCATGTGGAAGACGTACACATAGAAGTACAGCGCGTGGGCGAGCGGCGCGTCGCGCTGGTCCTCGATCAGGTGACCGCACACGACCAGCACGATGGCCAGGTACTTCGCGTTGTCGAAGAACGGGTCCCTGGCGGTGGCGGGGCGGGCGATGACGGGTGCGTTCACAGATTCCGCACCCTAGCCGCGGCCCGCCGAACCGCCGGGAAACCGGGAATGAGGGCTTACCGAAGAGCGGGTGTCAGGCGCGCTTCCCGATCACCGCCCTAGATCATCGCCTCGACGGTGGCGGCCAGGGCCGACGCCGACGGCCCGTCGAGCCGCCCGTCGGCCACGACCGTGACCACCCGCCTGGTCAGCGCGTCCTCGACGACGAGCGGACGGTCCCACGCCAGCGCCTGCCCGACCCCCGGATACTCCGCCACCCGCACGAACCAGGGATCGTCGCCGGCCTGCACGAACACCAGCGTCCAGTCCCGCCCGTCCGGCTCGGTCCCGGCCATGGCCACCCACCGGCCCCGGCTGCCGTGCACGGACCCCTCGTCCCCGGGGAAGGTCACCCGGCCGGAGGAGGAGCCGGGCGCGCGCCAGAAGAACCCGCCGTAGCCCGCGCCGGGCCGGCCCTTCGTGGCCGAGCTGTTGACCTCCAGCGGCGAGCCGGTGAGGTTGGTCAGCGTGAACGTGAGGTCGAGGGCCCACGCGCCGCCGACCGGCCGGGCGGCGACCGTGCGCCGCTCGCGGGCGATCAGCCGGTCGCCGGGGCCGATCCACTCCAGCTCCTCGGTGAAGCCGTCGTCGTCCAGCCGGGTGAAGGCGACGTGCCGCTGCCTTCCGTGGTCGTCCAGCCAGGCCGGTCCCCGGCCCCTGACGTAGGTGCGGCCGCCCCAGAAGTTCGCGCCGCCCAGGTCGGCGATCGCCACGCCGGCGCCGAGGTGGTGCACGTGGTCGTCGGGGCGCACCTGGGTGACGGTGACGCCGCCGAGCGTGCGCACCGGATGCAGGTACGGCCGCGGTGAGTCGGTGACGGGCAGGTCGGGCCGCCATTCGTAGGCCGCGACCGGCGTGCCGGCCACCCGCAGCTCCACCTCCGTCCAGGGGGCCCGGAGCTCGGAGTAGAGCGCCAGCTCCTCGGCGCTGCGGGCGGTCAGCTCGGCGATGCCGGGCAGGAACCGGTGGGTGACCTCGCCCGCGTCGTCGCGCTCCACGACCTGGTGCCGCGCGGCGATGGGCAGCGGCTCGGGGGCCAGCCGCACCGCGTCCAGGACCTGGGTGAACGTCTCCGTACGGGCCAGCGGGACGAGCAGCTCGGCCCCCGTGCGGATGTGTGCGACCAGGTTCTCCAGCAGCCCGGCGCGCTCGTGCACGGTGGTCTCGACCGAGCCGTCGGCCCGCTCGACCCGCAGCTCGTCCAGCGTGTACGTGAGCGTCGCCCGCCCCGCCTCCCCGTGCACCACCAGGTACGGTTCACTCCGGCCGGTCGCGCACAACGACACCGCGATCGTGATCACCGGCCCGCCCGCGATCCGGACGCGCAGGCAGGAGGTGTCGTCGGCCTCGATCGGATGGGCGTGGTAGAGCTCGGTCTCGACCGTCTCGACCGGGCCGTCCACCAGGGCGAGCGCGGTCGCGACGGCGTGCGCGAAGGGGTTGGTGAGCGCGCCGTCCACCACGTCCACGCCGTCCAGCCGACGCCGTCCGGCCCAGGACGAGCGCGTGAAGTACGACGAGGGCCGCTCCCACGCGCCCGCGCCGCCGATGCCGCGGACACGGCCGAGCGCGCCGCTCGCCATCAGCTCCCGCAGCGCGGGGACGGCCCGTGAGCCCAGGCTCTGGAAGCCGACCTGGCAGGCCAGCCCGGTCTCGGCCACCGCCGCGGCGATCCGCGCGTGCGCCTCGGGGCTCGCCGCGGGCGGCTTCTCCAGCAGCACGTGCGACCCGGCGCGCAGCGCCGTGACGGCGAGGTCGGCGTGCGTGTGGATCGGCGTGCAGACGATCGTGATCTCCGCGCCGGTGGCCGCGACGAGCTCGCCCAGGTCCGGCGACCAGGGCAGGGGATCGCCGTCGAGCTCCACCGGCCGCACGTCGCAGATCCCGGCCGGCTCGACCAGCCCGGTGGCCGCGAGCCTGCGCAGGTCGTCCAGGTGATGCCGCCCGTGCCCGTGCGCCCCGGCCAGGACGACCTTGACGGGGTCCGTCCTCACGCCCATCGCAACCCCAGTCCCGCGTGGCCGCCCACGCGCAGCACGCCGTCCGCGATCTCCACCGGGTACGGCTCGGCCAGCAGCCCCAGTTTGCCGAACGAGGCGTCCTCGACGTCCTCGGCCAGCGGCGGCAGCGGCAGCGCCAGGGCGAGCTGCCCGGACACCTCGCTCAGCAGGTGCGGATGGACCGGCACGCCGAACGTCCTGGCCAGCTCCGCGATCCGCAGGAACGGCGTGACGCCGCCGACGCGCACGACGTTCGGCTGGACGATGTCGCAGGCGCCCGCGGTGAGCAGGTCGCGGAAGCCGTACACGGTGTAGACGTTCTCGCCCACCGCGACCGGCACGTCGGTCGAGCGGCGCAGCTCGACGTGCGCCGCCACGTCGTCGGCGGGCAGCGGCTCCTCGATCCAGTGGAGGTCGAACTCGCGCAACGCGGCCAGGGCGCGCCTGGCCCGGTGGAGGTCCCACCGCTGGTTGGCGTCGATCATCAGCAGCCGGTCGGGCCCGATCACCTCGCGGACGGCCGCCACCCGGGCGACGTCCTCGGCCAGGTCGGGACGGCCCACCTTGATCTTGACGCCGCGGTACCCGGCGGCCACCCAGCGCCGCGCCTGCCCGGTCAGCTCCTCCAGGGGGTAGTGCAGGTTGACGCCGCTGCCGTAGGCCGGGACGTGCTCGCGCCGCCGGCCCAGCACGTCGGCCAGCCCGGCGTCGCCGCAGCGCAGGTCCCACAGCGCCAGGTCGATCCCGGCCAGCGCGACCGTGGTGATCCCGCCGGGGCCGGCCTCGCGCAGGTGCCGCCACAGCTGGTCCCACACCAGCTCGGGGT
Source organism: Nonomuraea sp. NPDC047529 (assembly GCF_040642995.1). Taxonomy (NCBI): domain Bacteria; kingdom Bacillati; phylum Actinomycetota; class Actinomycetes; order Streptosporangiales; family Streptosporangiaceae; genus Nonomuraea; species Nonomuraea sp. NPDC047529. The sequence goes on from NZ_JBEYTJ010000003.1 coordinate 84,205, forward strand.
GGGCGGGCAGCCCGATCAGCGCCTCGCGCAGGTCGTGCTCCAGCAGGGCCCGCACGGCGTGCGCGCCGATCTGCGGCGTCCAGGAGAACCCGGTGCCGGTGCGGTCGTCCGCCAGCGTCACGTGGCAGACGATCACGTGGTTGGCCGGCACGTCCGGGCCCCACGGGCGGGGCAGGGGGACCGTCCGCAGCTCGGTCCGCAGGCCGGTGATCACGAGGCCGCCAGGGCGAGCCCGGACCTGATCAGCGCGTCCAGCTCGGCGAGGTGATCCTCGGCCACGTCGACCAGCGGCGGGCGCACCGCGCCGACGTCGAGGCCGCGCAGCCGTACGCCGGCCTTGACCAGGGCCACCGGGTAGCCCGGCACCTTGTCGCGCAGGCGGACCAGCGGCGCGTAGAACTCGGTCAGCAGCCGCTCGTCGCCCTTCAGGTACGCCACGGCGATCTCGGGGGCGAAGGCGAAGACCGCGCTGGAGTACAGGTCGACGCCGATGCCGCGGTAGGCGGGCATGGTCAGCTCGGCCGTCGGCAGGCCGTTGAAGAACAGGAAGTCCGGGTGCTTCTCGCGCACCGCGAGGACGGTCCGCTGCATGCGGTCGATGTCGCCGAGCCCGTCCTTGAGCCCGATCACGCCGGGGACGCCGGCCAGCTCGACCACGGCGTCCGGAGCGAGTACGACCGCGCCGCGCTGGTAGACGATCACCGGCAGCTCGGCGGCGACGGCGGCCACGTACGCGGCGAAACCGCTGCCCGGCCCCTGAGTCAGGTACGGAGGCATGAGCAGCAGCCCGTCGGCGCCGGCCGCGCGGGCCGCCCGCGCCTGGTTCAGCGCCGCGCCGATCGGGCCGCCCGCCCCGGCGAACACCGGCACCCGCCCGCCCACGACCTCGGTGGCCACCCGGACGGCCCGCGCGTGCTCCGCCTCCGACAGGGCGGAGAACTCGCCGGTGCCGCAGGCCACGAACACGCCGCCGGGGCCGTGGGCCATGCCCTGCCGGATGTGCTCGGCCAGCACCTGCTCGGCGAGGGCGCCGTCGGCGTCGAAGGGGGTGACGGGGAAGAACAGCACACCGCTGAGATTCATTCGGATTCCTTCAGTTCGGTTCGCCAGCTTCGCTGGGGCTCCCAGCCGAGCAGGCGGCGCGCCTTGTCCGTCGAGAAGGCGGGAGCGCTGCCGGTGAGCCCGGCCGCCAGTTCCCCGGTGCCGGGCACGGCCTGCGGGAGCAGGTCGGCCAGCGGCTCCCTGGCCAGGGCGTCGGCCGCGCCGGCGAAGAAGACCTCGCCGCCCGGCAGCTCGGGCAGCGCCGCGATCAGCACGGCGAACAGCTCGGCCGCGTCGCGCGCGTCGATGTAGTTGAACAGCGAGACGCCGCCGATCTCCGGCTGGTCGAGCCGTTCCCTGACGGTGTGGCCCGACTGCGTGGGCGCGCCCGCCCACTCCTCGGGCGGGATGACGAAGCACGGCCGGACGGCCGCCATCCTCGTCCGGCCCGCCCGCGCGAACGCCTTCATGGTCTGCTCGGCCACCAGTTTGGACAGGTTGTAGGCGTTCCAGGGCAGCGCCGGGTGCTCCTCGTCGATCGGCAGGTACGCCGGCGCCCAGCCGCCGGGCGCGCCGTACCCGATGACCGTCGGGCTGCTGGCCACCACCACGCCGGACACGCCCAGCTCCACCGAGGCCGCGCAGACGTTGAACGCGAGCCGCGTGTTCACCTGGAAGATCACTGACTCCGGCCGGCTGAACGGCGTCGCGATGGCCGCCAGATGGATCACCGACTCCGGCCGGAACCGGGCGACGACCTCGTACGCCTGGCCGGTGTCGGTGAGGTCGGCCGGTGACGTCGCGGCGGCCTCGACCGGCGTGCCGGGGGCCTGGTCCACGCCGATCACCTCGTGCCCGGCGGCCGCGAGCGTGGCGACGACGCTGCGGCCGAGGCGTCCGGCGCTGCCGGTGACGAGCACTCTGCTCACCGTGGGGGACTCCTTCAGGACTGCAAACAGTTGCACTAAACCTATGGGTCACGCAGGGAGAGACGTCAAGAGCCGATTTCTGACAACCCCATCTACCTGGTGATATGCCATGTCGCCTGGAAGCGGCCTGATCGGCAAGCGCTTTCATCCTCACCCTGGTTCCTGCAAGCGGTTGCGTTAGGGTGGGCGACTGTGACAGTGACGATTCGTGATGTGGCCCGCGCTTCCGGTGTGCACGTATCGACCGTGTCGCGGACGTTCTCCGCGCCGCACATGGTGAACGTCGCCACCCGTACCAGGGTGCTGACGGTGGCCGAGGAGCTGGGATACCGGCCCAACAGGGCGGCGAGGGCGCTCACGACCGGGCGTACCCACAACCTGGGCCTGATCGTGGCCGACATCGCCAACCCGTTCTTCCCGCCGCTGATCAAGGCCGCGCACGCCGCGGCCCGGCAGCGCGACTACCACCTGTTCGTGGCCGACACCGACGAGGAGCCGGCCGCCGAGGAGGAGCTGATCCAGGCGTTCTCCAAGCAGGTGGACGGCGTGGTGCTGTGCAGCCCGCGCTCGTCGAACAAGGCGCTGGAGCGGCTGGCCGAGCGGGTGCCGTTCGTGGTGATCAACCGCCGGCTGCGCGGCGCGGCCACGGTCCTCATGGACGTCGGGCACGGCGCGCGGATGGCGGTCGAGCACCTGGCCGTGCTCGGTCACCGCCGCGTCGCGCTGCTGTCGGGCCCGGCGGGCTCGTGGACGAGCGGCGAGATCCGGACGGCCGCCGAGCGGGTGGCGGGCGTCGACCTGGTCGTGATCGGGCCCAACGCGCCCACCGAGCGGGGTGGCCTGGCCGCCGCGTCCGCGGTGCGCGAGGCCGGGGTGACCGGGGTGCTGGCCTACAACGACCTCATGGCGATCGGGCTCATCGAGGGGCTGGGCGAGCTCGGGCTCAGCGTGCCGGAGGACGTCAGCGTGGTGGGCATCGACGACATCGTCCCGGGGCGGCTGAACCGTCCCAAGCTCACCACGGTCGCCATGCCCACCGCGGCGGCCGGGCGGCTGGCGGTCGACCTGCTCATCCAGGAGGTGAGCGCCACGACCTCGCTGGAGACCAGATTGGTGCTGCGGGAGTCGACGGCGCCGCCCCGATGACCTGCAAACGGTTGTACTAAATCGCAGCAATATTCGTCCTACCTCTGCGTGGTAAGCGCTTGTCACCAGGTAAAACACGATGTCGATATATCGATAACGGCGATGTAACGCCTGCAAAGGGTTGACGGAACTTTCCTGCCAGCTATAGGAAAGCGCTATCCGTTCACATCTCGCCGGAAGGTCCGTGATGACGAATGAGTTCCGTCATGGCTGACTCGGTGGCGGTGAGACCCCCGGACGCCGCGAACCCGCCCGAGCGCGGAGACCGCCGTGCGTCCAGACGTTCCCGCCGCGAGGCGCGGGCCGCCTACCTGTTCCTGGCGCCCTGGTTCGCCGGGCTGCTCGTCATCACGATCGGTCCCATCGTCGCCTCGCTCTACCTGTCGTTCACCGACTACAACCTCCTGGAGGAGGCCAAGTGGGTCGGGTTCGACAACTACGTCAAGATGTTCACCGAGGACCCCCGTTACCTGAACTCGCTGAAGGTGACGACGATCTACGTGGTCGTCTCGGTGCCGCTGCAACTGGCCTTCGCGCTCGTGCTGGCCCTGGTGCTCGACCGTGGGCTGCGCGGCCTGTCGCTCTACCGGTCGATCTTCTACCTGCCCTCGCTGCTGGGCGGCAGCGTGGCGATCGCGATCCTCTGGCGCAAGGTCTTCGGGGCCGAGGGCCTGGTCAACGCCGTGCTGTCGGTCTTCGGGATCCAGGGGCCCGGCTGGGTCAGCGACCCCGACACCGCCCTCGGCACGCTGATCATCCTGCACGTCTGGACGTTCGGCGCCCCGATGATCATCTTCCTGGCCGGGCTGCGGCAGATCCCCGCCAGCTACTACGAGGCCGCCTCGGTGGACGGCGCCGGCGCGTTCCGCCGGTTCCGCTCGATCACGCTGCCGCTGCTGACGCCGATCATCTTCTTCAACCTGGTGCTGGAGATCATCAAGTCGTTCCAGTCGTTCACACAGTCGTTCATCGTGAGCGGCGGCTCGGGCGGACCGGCCGACTCCACGATGTTCAACACGCTCTACCTCTACCTCAAGGGCTTCAAGAGCTTCGACATGGGCTACGCGGCCGCCATGGCGTGGGTCCTGCTGCTCATCATCGCCGGTCTCACCGGGGTGAACTTCCTCGCGTCCAAGTATTGGGTCTTCTATGGCGACACCAAGTAGGCCGCTGCCCGTCCTGTTCCGCCCGCTCAAGGGCGGCCGGGTGGTCAAGCACGTGCTGCTGATCGGGTTCGGCCTGGTCATGCTCTATCCGCTGCTGTGGATGATCTCCAGCTCGCTCAAACCGGAGGAGCTGATCTTCCGGCAGCCCGGCCTGTGGCCCGGCGAGGTGACGCTGGAGAACTACACCGAGGGCTGGACCGCGCTCAAGCACCCCTTCGGCTACTACCTGTGGAACTCCGCGGTGATCACCGTGCTGTCGGTGGTGGCGAACCTGGTGGCCTGCTCGCTGGCCGCCTACGCCTTCGCCCGGCTGAACTTCCCGCTCAAGAAGCTGTGGTTCACCCTCATGCTGGGCACGATCATGCTGCCGCACCACGTGCTGATCGTGCCGCAGTACGTCATGTTCTCCAAGCTCGGGCTGATCAACACGATCTGGCCGCTGGTCATGCCGAAGGTGCTGGCCACGGACGCGTTCTTCGTGTTCCTGATGGTGCAGTTCATCCGCTCCCTTCCCCGGGAGCTGGACGAGGCCGCCGAGATCGACGGCGCCGGCTACTGGCGGACGTTCATCAGGGTGATCATCCCGCTCTGCACCCCGGCGCTGGCCACGACGGCGATCTTCACGTTCATCTGGACGTGGAACGACTTCCTCAGCCAGCTCCTCTACCTCAACAACCCGGACAACTTCACCGCTCCGGTGGCTCTGCGCACCTTCCTCGACGCCAGCAGCGACTCGTCCTGGGGCCCGATGTTCGCCATGTCGATCGTCGCGCTCGGGCCGATCTTCGGCTTCTTCCTGGCCGGTCAGAAGTACCTGATCCGTGGTGTGGCCACCACGGGCCTGAAGTAGTTCCCCCACCCCCCGACACAGAGAAATCCCACAGGAGGTAGAGCCGTGAGCTCTGGCAAGAAGATGTGGTCGGCGGCCCTGCTCGCCACCGCTGTGCTGGCGGTCACCGCGGCCTGCGGCAGCGGCGGCGACGAGGGCGCCGGCGGGAAGGTCAAGCTGCGCTTCTCCTACTGGGGCAGCGACGCTCGGCAGAAGATGACCGAGGAGGCCATCAAGAAGTTCGAGGCCAGGAACCCGGGCATCGACGTCGAGGGCGAGTTCTCCGACTTCGCCAGCTACTACGAGACGCTGTCCACGAAGGTGGCCGCCAGCGACGCCCCGGACGTCATCACGCTGGAGATCCGCGGCCTGCGCGAGTACGCCGACCGCGGCACGCTGGCCGACCTGACCGGCAAGGTCCAGACCGGCGACATCGACCCCAAGCTGCTCGGCACCGGCGGCATCGACGGCAAGCAGTTCGCCGTCCCCACCGGCGCGAACGTCTTCTCGGTGGTGCTCAACCCGTCCGTGGTGGAGGCGGCCGGGGAGAAGGTGCCCGACGACACCAAGTGGACCTGGAAGGACTACGTCGACCTCAGTTCGAAGATCACCGCCAAGGGCGGCGGCACGGTCTACGGCACCCAGCTCAACTGGAACCCCGCCTTCCTGCAGATCTTCGCCGCCCAGCGCGGCGAGCCCTTCTACCAGGGCAACAAGATCGCCGTCACGCCCGGGACGATCGTGGCCTGGTGGCAGGTCATGCTGGACACGATCAAGGCCAAGGGCAGCCCCGACGCCGCCAAGACCGCCGAGGTCGGCGCGACCAGCGTGGACCAGTCGCTGCTGGCCACCAACACCGGCGCGTCCGGCATGTGGTGGAGCAACCAGCTCGGCGCGGTCGTCAAGGCGTCGGGCAAGGAGATGAGCCTGCTGCGCCTGCCCAAGGCGGAGGGCGCCGGCAGCGGCGGCATGTTCCTCCAGCCGGCGATGTTCTACACCGCCTCCGCCAAGAGCGAGCACGCCGCCGAGGCCGCCAAGTTCATCGACTTCATGATCAACGACGCCGAGGTCGGCGGGATCATCCTCAGCGACCGCGGCCTGCCCGCCAGCTCGAAGGTCCTGGCCGCGGTCAAGGACAAGCTGCCGCCCGCGGACCAGAAGACGCTGGAGTTCGTCGACTCCATCAAGGGCGAGCTGTCCGACCCGCCCGCCGCGCCGCCGAAGGGCGCCAGCGCCCTGGAGGACATGCTCAAGCGGTACACCGAAGAGGTCATCTTCGGCCGGATGGCGCCCGACGCCGCCGCCCAGAAGTTCCTGACCGAGGCCAACGCCGCCCTCGGCGGCTGAGAGGACGACCATGAGGTACGCGTTCGTCGGGCTCGGGCACCGCGCGCAGCTGTACGTCGACGCCCTGCTCGGTGAGTGGCGCGACACCGGCACCGTCGTCGCCCTGTGCGACGGCAACCGGACCCGCATGGACTACTACGTCGAGCGGATCGGCCACGAGGTGCCCTGCTTCGCCCCCGCCGAGTTCGGCAAGGTGCTCGAACTCGCCGACGCGGTCGTGGTCGCGACCGTGGACGCCGCGCACGCCCGGTACGTGTGCGCGGCCCTGGACGCCGGCCGCGACGTCATCGTGGAGAAACCGCTCACCGTGGACGCCGAGAGCTGCGCGGCCATCGCCGAGTCGGCCCGGCGCAGCACCGGCAGGCTGATCGTCACCTTCAACTACCGGTACTCGCCGCGCAACTCGGCCGTGCGCCGCCTGCTCATGGACGGCGCCGTCGGCGAGGTGACGTCCGTGCACTTCGAGTGGACGCTCGACACCATCCACGGCGCGGACTACTTCCGCCGCTGGCACCGCGACCGGGGCAGCTCCGGCGGCCTGCTCGTGCACAAGTCCACCCACCACTTCGACCTGGTCAACTGGTGGCTCGGGGCGGCGCCGGAGACCGTCTTCGCGCAGACGTCCCTGCGGTTCTACGGCTCGGCCAACGCGCGGTCGCGGGGGCTGGCCGACCGTCCCGAACGCGGCCAGGGCGCGCCCGGCCTCGGCAGCGACCCGTTCATCCTGGACATCTCCGCCGATCCCCGGCTCAAGCGCCTCTACCTGGACGCCGAGCACGAGGACGGCTACGTCCGGGACCAGGACGTCTTCGGCGACGGCGTCACCATCGACGACAACATGGCGGTCCTGGTCCGGTACGACAGCGGGGCGCTGCTGACGTACTCGCTGAACGCCCACGCGCCCTTCGAGGGTTACCGGGTGGCGTTCAACGGGACGGCGGGACGGCTGGAGCTGGAGGTCGTCGAACGGGCGTGGACGCCGCCGCACGCGGCGATCGACCCGAGCGCCGCGTCCAAGGAGCACGCCGCCGGGGCCTGGGAGCGGCTCACCCTGCGCCCCCACTGGGAGCAGCCCCGCGAGGTGCCGATCGAGTCGGGCGCGGGCGGGCACGGCGGCGGTGACCGGCTGCTGCTGGACGACGTGTTCCGCGGCCCGGCCGACGACCCGCTGGCCCGGCAGGCGGGCTACCGGGACGGCATCCGCAGCGTCCTGACCGGCGTCGCCGCCAACCTGTCGGCCGCGTCAGGCACCCCGGTACGCCTGTCGGACACCGGCACCCGCCTGGCCTGACGGCCCCACACCGGCCCCACACCGGCCCCGCGCCGGTGCGGGGGTTGGCGCGGGGAAGGTGCGGGGACGGTGCGGGGACGGTGCCGGGACGGTGCGGGGGCTGGTCAGCCGCCGGCCTTCCACTGGGCGATGAGCTTGTCGTAGTCGAGCGTGGCGGGCTTGCCGCGCTCGTCCGCCAGCTTCGGCGCGGGCGCGCCGGGCTGGTCGAGCCAGTACTGGGCCGGACGCTCGGGGTTCAGCTTGGGCGCGCACTGGCCGCCGTAGCCCTGGCGCTCCCGCGACAGGCGTTCCAGCCGGGCCAGGATCTCGTCCTGCTGCCTGGCCAGGTTGTCCATCGACTGCTGCGGGGTCGTCTCGCCGGTGACGGCGGTGGCCACGTTCTGCCACCAGAGCTGGGCGAGCTTGGGGTAGTCGGGCACGTTCGTGCCGGTCGGGGTCCACTGCTTGCGGGCGGGGGAGTTGTAGAACTCGATCAGGCCGCCGTACTTGGCCGCGTTGTCCTTGAAGTAGTCGCTCTTGATGTCGGAGTCGCGGATGAAGGTCAGGCCGGTGATCGACTTCTTCAGCGACACCGTCTTGGAGGTGACGAACTGGGCGTAGAGCCAGGCCGCGGCCCTGCGGTCCTTGGGGGTGTTGTTCAGCAGCGTCCACGAGCCGGCGTCCTGGTAGCCGAGCTTGTTGCCGTCCTTCCAGTAGGCGCCGTGCGGGCTGGGCGCGATGCGCCACTTGGGGGTGCCGTCGTCGTTGACGACCGGCAGGCCCTTCTTGGTCATGTCGGCCGTGAACGTGGTGTACCAGAAGATCTGCTGGGCGATGTTCCCCTGGGCCGGGACCGGGCCCGCCTCGCTGAAGTTCATGCCCGCGGCCTCGCGGGGCGCGTACTTCTTCAGCCAGTCCACGTACTTGGTGAGGGCGTACACCGAGGCCGGGCCGTTGGTGTCGCCGCCGCGGGTGACCGACGAGCCGACCGGTCGGCAGTTCTCCACCCGGATGCCCCAGTCGTCCACCGGCAGGCCGTTGGGGATGCCGGGGTCGCCGTTGCCCGCCATGGACAGCCACGCGTCGGTGAAGCGCCAGCCCAGCGAGGGGTCCTTGCGGCCGTAGTCCATGTGGCCGTAGACCTTCTTGCCGTCGACGGTCCCGTCGCCGTTGACCTTGTTGCTGAAGAAGTCGGCGATGTCCTCGTAGGCCGCCCAGTTGACCGGCACGCCCAGGTCGTAGCCGTAGGCGTCCTTGAACTGCTTCTTGATCGCCGGGTCGGTGAACCAGTCGTAGCGGAACCAGTAGAGGTTCGCGAACTGCTGGTCGGGGAGCTGGTAGATCTTTTTGTCGGGGCCGGTGGTGAAGCTGATGCCGATGAAGTCGTTCAGGTCGAGGGTGGGGGAGGTGACGTTCCTGCCCTCTCCGGCCATGTAGTCCGACAGCGGGAACACGTACGTGCCGCGCGAGTGGGTGCCGATGAGGTCGGAGTCGTTGACGTAGGCGTCGTAGATGTTCTGGTCGCCCTGGATCTGCGTCTGGAGCTTCTCGATGACGTCGCCCTCCTGGATCAGGTCGTGCTTGATCCTGATCCCGGTGATCTCGGTGAACGCCTTGGCCAGCTTCTGGGACTCGTACTCGTGGGTGGTGATCGTCTCGGACACCACGTTGATCTGCATGCCCCGGTACGGCGCCGCCGCCTTGATGAACCAGTCCATCTCCGCCAGTTGCCGATCCTTCGACAACGTGCTCGGCGTGAACTCCTCCGCCACCCAGCGTTGCGCCGCCGCCCTGCCGTCGGCCTCCTTGAAGTCGCTCCTCGGCTTCTCCTCGCCGCTCGTGCAACCGGCCACCACCAGGGCCAGCGCCGCCGCGACCGCCGCCGCAGCACCCATCGCATGCCTCATCGCCTGGCTCCTTCCTCTCAGCCCCACATCCCGATCACGACCACGACCAGCAGCGCGACGCCGAGCGCCGCCCACATGGACAGGTCGGTGACTGCAATCCACAGGGCCAGCACGACGGCCGCGCTGATCAGGCCGATGTACAGCCGGTCGCCCCGGTCGGTCTCGATGCGCAGGAACCCGCGCCGGGCCACGGGCGGGGAGATCCGGGCCCACACGGCCATCCCGCACAGCAGCAGCGCCAGCCCGGCGAACACCAGGGCCGTGGGGACGGTCCACACCATCCACTGCACGGTCAGACCCTCCCCAGGGCGAACCCCTTGGCGATGTAGTTGCGCACGAACCAGATGACGACGGCCCCGGGGACGATCGTCAGCACGCCGGCCGCGGCCAGCAGCCCCCAGTCCACGCCCGCCGCGCTCACCGTCCGCGTCATGGTGGCCGCGATGGGCTTGGCGTCCACGGACGTGATCGTCCTGGCGATCAGCAGTTCCACCCAGCTGAACATGAAGCAGAAGAACGCGGTGACGCCGAGCGCGGACCGGATCATCGGCAGGAAGATCCGCACGAAGAAGCGCGGCAGCGAGTACCCGTCGATCGCCGCGGTCTCGTCGATCTCCCGCGGGATCCCCGACATGAAGCCTTCGAGGATCCAGACCGCCAGCGGCACGTTGAAGAGCATGTGCGCGATCGCCACGCCCAGATGCGTGTCGAACAGCCCGACCGCCTGGTAGATCTGGAAGAACGGCAGCAGGAACACCGCGGGCGGCGCCATCCGGTTCGTCAGCAGCCAGAAGAACAGGTGCTTGTCCCCGGCGAAGCGGAACCGCGAGAACGCGTACGCCGCCGGCAGCGCCACCACCAGCGACATGACCGCGTTCATCGAGGTGTAGACGATCGAGTTCAGGTAGCTCGAATACCACGACGGATCGGTGAAGAACGTGGCGTAGTTGTCGAAGGTCACGCGCTGCGGGATCAGCGAGAAGCTGCCCAGGATGTCCTCGTTCGGGCGGATGGACATGCCGAACATCCACAGCAGCGGCAACATCAGCGTGGCGGCGTACAGCCAGAAGACCGTGCGCGCCCACGGCAGCCGGTGGCGCACCGGGCTCACCTCCCCGCCCTGGTCAGCACGGTGAAGAAGACGTAACAGGCGACCTGGACGAGCAGGAAGTACAGCAGCGAGAACGCGCCCGCCGGGCCCAGGTCGAACTGGCCGACGGCGATCTTCGACAGCAGGATGCTCAGGAACGAGGTCGCGTTCCCCGGCCCGCCGCCGGTCACCACGAACGGCTCGGTGTAGATCATGAAGCTGTCCATGAACCGCAGCAGGATCGCGATCGTCAGCACGCCGCGCAGCCGCGGGAGCTGGATGTGCCGGAACGTCGCCCACGCCGAGGCGCCGTCGATCTGCGCGGCCTGGAAGTACGGCTCCGGGATCGACCGCAGCCCCGCGTAGGCCAGCAGCGCCACCAGCGGCGTCCAGTGCCACACGTCCATGACCAGGACGGTGATCCAGGCGTCGGCCGAGTCGAGCGTGTAGTTGAAGTTGACGTGCAGCACGTTGTTGACCGCCCAGCCGCCGAGCCCGATGTCGCCGCGGGCGAAGATCTGCCAGATCGTGCCCACGACGTTCCACGGGATGAGCAGCGGCAGCGCCACCAGCACCAGCGCCACCGACACCCAGAACCCGCGGCGCGGCATGCACACGGCGATGACCACGCCGAGCGGGATCTCCACCAGCAGCACCTGGGCCGAGAACAGCAGCGTGCGCACGAGCGCCGCGCGCACCTCGGGGTCGCGGGCGATCTGCCGGAACCAGTCCAGGCCGACGAACACCCGGTCCACCGGGCTGAAGACGTCCTGGACGGAGAAGTTCACGACGGTCATCAGCGGGATCACGGCGGTGAAGGCCACCGACACCACGACCGGCAGCACCAGCAGCCAGGCCCGGTTGTTCCGCGGACGGGGATCGGCCCGCGACCCGGCGGCCTCGGCAGGGGTCGCGGGCGCGGCGTCCGGGACGACCTCGCCGGCTGCTTCGCCGCCTGTCCGGCCGCCCGCGACGGCGGTCCGGTCGGTCATGCCTGACCCCTTCCGTCCAGGGGTGCGAGCGAGCCGCACCTGACCTCGTCGCGGAACAGGAACGTGCGGTCCGCGGGGAAATGCAGGAACACGACCGCGCCCGGCGTCCAGGGAGAGCCGGCCTCGGTCCTGGCGATCAGCGGATGGCCGCCGATCTCGGCGCGCACCAGGTCATGGGACCCCATGCGGTCGACCCCGGTCACCCTGCCCGCCGCGCCGGGGTTCCGCACCGGGCCGCCGACCTGGACGAACTCGGGCCGCACCCCGATCCGCACCGGCCCGGGCGGCAACCCACCCCCCATCGCGCCGGCCGCGCCCGCCGCGCCGACCGCCGAGGGGCCGATCCTGACCACGCCGTCGCCGCCGATCTCGGCGGGCAGCACGTTCATGCCGGGCGAGCCGATGAAGTGGCCGACGAACTCGTGCGCGGGCGACAGGAACAGCTCCGCCGGCTCCCCGGCCTGCACGATCCGGCCGTCGTTGAGGACGACCACCTCGTCGGCGAAGGTCAGCGCCTCGGTCTGGTCGTGGGTGACGTAGACGAGGGTGTGGCCGGTGTCGCGGTGGATCTCCTTGAGCTTGCTGCGCAGCGTCCACTTCAGCGCCGGGTCCACCACGGTCAGCGGCTCGTCGAGCAGCACGGCCGCCACCTGCTCGCGTACCAGGCCGCGGCCCAGGCTGACGATCTGCTTGCGGCCCGGGTCGAGCCGGCGTGCCCGGCGGCGCAGCACGTCGTCCAGGCCCAGCATGGCCGAGACCCGCAAAACGCGCCGGTGGACCTCCTCGGCCGGGACCTTCCGGTTGCGCAGCGGGAAGGCCAGGTTGCCGTAGACGGACATCTCCTCGTACAGGACGGGGAACTGGAAGACCTGGGCGATGTCGCGGCCGGCCGTGGGGACCCCGGTCACCTCGCGGTCGTCGAACCAGATCCGGCCCACGGTGGGCGTGAGCAGCCCCGAGATGATGTTGAGCAGCGTCGTCTTGCCGCAGCCGCTCGGCCCCAGCAGGGCGTAGGCCCTGGCGCCGCGCCACGTCCAGGTCGTCGGCCTGAGCGCCCAGGTCCGGCCGCCGTCGTAGCTGTGGCCCACGCCTTCCAGGCGGATGTCAGCCATGCGGGCCGGCCCCCGCCGCCGGGACCGCCGGTAATCGGCCGCCGGCCTCGTCGAACACGAAGATGTGCCGCGGGTCCACGTACGCGGTGGTCGGCTCGCCGGGTGTGAACTGCCGGGTGCCCGGCAGGTGGGCGACCAGGTGCCGCCGTCCGTCCAGCAGCAGGTGCAGGAACGTCGCGCCGCCGGTCACCTCCGCCAGCCTGATCTCGGCGGGCAGCTCCAGCGCGCCGGGGCCGGTCCTGGTGATCGTGACCTGGTGGGGGCGGATGCCCAGCACGACGTCGTGGCCCGAGGCGGGGACGGGCGGCGCGGGGAAGGACGTGCCCAGGACCTCGATCCGGCCGTTCCGTACCGTGCCGGGCAGCAGGTTGAGCGGCGGGTCGCTGAGCGTGGCCGCGACGTCGAGCGTGGGCGGCTCGGCGTACATGGTGGCCGGGTCGCCGACGTGCCGCACCCGGCCCTCGCCGAGCACCACGGCGGGCGCGGCGAAGGTCAGGGCCTCGTTCGGGTCGGCCGTGGAGTACAGGACGACGCCAGGCGCGCCGGCGAACATGCGCTTGAGGTCCTCGCGCAACTGCTCGCGCAGCTTGAAGTCGAGGTTGGCCAGCGGCTCGTCGAGGAGCAGCACGTCCACGGGCCTGGCCAGCGCGCGGGCGATCGCCGTGCGCTGCTGCTGGCCGCCCGACAGCTCCGCGGGCCTGCGGTCCAGCAGGTCGCCGAGGCCCATGATCGCGGCCACCTCCCGCACCCGCCGGTCGATGTCGTCCTTCCGGTACGACCGGTCCAGCCGCAGCGGCGAGGCGATGTTCTGCCGGACGGTGAGGGACGGGTAATTGATGAATTGCTGATAGACGAAGGCGACCGAGCGCTTTCGCACGGAAATCGAGGTGACGTCATTTCCGTTGACCAGCACCCGTCCGGAATCAGGCGGCTGCAGCCCGGCGGCGACCCGCATGAGCGTGGTCTTTCCCGAGTTCATCGGGCCGACGAGAGTGGTCAGTCCGTTGGGTAGTTCCAGGTGGATGTCGTCGAGCCAGGTCTCCCCGCGCTGCCGTACGCGGACGCCATCGAGAATCAGCGTCACAATGCCCGGTCCTCTCTCCCGGAGCTTGCCCTCCATCTAACATGATCTGATTCTTTGTGCAAAGAGGGCAGTTGTTGTGACTGTTGTTATTCAGTTGACCTGCGTTATGGAATTTGTCAAGGGGAGAAGAGTTTTGTGACGAGAATGTGGAGGTGGCGGCGCTCGGCGTCCGTCAGCGGGGCGAGGGTCTCGCGTTCGACGTCCGCCACCACCGCGCGGGCCCGTTCGAGGGTGTCGCGGCCGGCGGCGGTCAGCGAGATCCGGTAGCGGCGGCGGTCGGCGGGGTCGCGCTCCCGGGCGGCCAGGCCCTCGTTCATGAGCCCGTCCATCAGGCGCACCATGTCGCTCGGGTCGAGGCCCAGCCGGTCGCCGACCTCCCGCTGGGCGGCCGGACCGAAGTCGTCGAGCGTGGCCAGCGCCGCGAACTCCCACAGGCTCAGCCCCGTGTCGGCGGTCAGCCGCGCGGCCAGGGCGCGCCGGTTGGCGACGCCGACCTTGTGCAGCACGAAGGTGGTCGTCCCGAGCAGGGTGGGTGGCAGTTCCATCTCATCCAGAAGTGTAGGTTGTTGCCAATAGTTGGTAGTTACCCACTAATATTGGAGGTCCAGGATGGACGCCCTCTACCCTCGGCTGCTGGTGCGCGACTTCCCGGCGAGCGTCGCCTTCTACCGGGCCGCCCTCGGCGTGGAGCCGGTCAAGGTGCTGACGGAGGCCGCCTACGCCAACTGGGACATCGACGGCCAGGCCGGTCTGGTGCTCTTCGGCCGCGACCGTGTCGCCGAGGTCGTCGGCACCGCCGGGCTGCCTGCGTCGGCCGCCCAGGACACGGTGATGCTGGTGATGAAGGTCGACGACGTGGACGGCGAGACCGACCGGCTCGTCCGGCTCGGGGCCACGGTCGCCGCGCCGCCCCAGGACCGTCCCGCCTGGGGGCCCGGCCTGCGCACGGCCCACCTGCGCGACCCGGAGGGCAACCTGATCGAGCTCCAGTCGTACTGAGCGCGGGCGGGCGGCGGAGGTCAGGGCAGGATGGCGTCCACGTAGCCGCCGTCCACGCGCAGGGCGCCGCCCGTGGTCGCCGAGGCGAGCGGCGAGCTGAGGTAGACGACCATGTTGGCGATCTCCTCGGGCTCGATCAGCCGCTGGATGAGCGACTGCGGACGGTACTGGCGCATGAACGCCCGCTGCGCCTCCTCCCACGGCAGCTCCCGGTCCACGAGCTGGTAGACGAACTCCTCCACGCCGCCGGTGTGCGTGGGCCCGGCGATCACCGAGTTGACCGTCACCCCGCTCCCGGCGGCCTCCTTGGCGAACCCGCGCGAGACGGCCAGCAGCGCCGTCTTGCTCATGCCGTAGTGGATCATCTCGGCGGGCGTGACGATGGCCGAGTCGCTGGCGATGTACTGGATCCGGCCCCAGCCGCGCTCGATCATGCCCGGCAGGTAGGCGCGCGTCAGCCGCACCGCGGTCAGGACGTTGACCTCGAAGTACCGCCGCCACTCCGCGTCGTCGATCTCCATCGCGGGCCTGGCCCCGAAGATGCCCAGGTTGTTGACGAGGATGTCCACCCGCGGCAGCGAGCCGAGGATCCGCTGGAGCCCTTCGTCGGTGGAGACGTCGCCGGGCGCCGCCACCAGGTCGCCGTGGTCCATGCGCTCGATGGCGGCGGCCACCGAGCCCTCGCTGCGGCCGTTGACGCCGACCCGCGCGCCCGCCCCCGCCAGACCGGCCGCGATGGCCGCCCCGATGCCCTGGGTCGAGCCTGTGACCAGCGCTGTCTTCCCACTGAGGTCGATGCTCACCATGACTCCATTGTCCGTGCCGCCTCCCGGCCGCCCGGCACCGGGGCACGTACGGCCGCGGATCGGGTAGGTCCCTACTGTGGTCGGTACGTCGAGGGGAGCACGGGTGCGCCGGTTACGGTGGCTGGTCGTGGTGGCGGTCCTGGCGGTCTTCGTCGCGGTCCCGGCCGGGGCGGGCGCGGGCGACGACGGGTGCCCGCCCAGGGACACGCGGGCGGGCTCCCCGTACGCGATCACGGGCTACTGGGTCATGCCGCGGGCCGACGTGTGCGTGACGCGGCGGATGGTGGAGGCGATCCACTCGCTCGGCGGTGACACGCTCGTCACGTTCGGGCCCCGGTTCGAGGCCGGGCCGATGGAACCGGAGTTCGCCGCCTGCCGGGTGGACGGGCGGCCCTGCGCGCGGCTGCCGGGCAAGCGCGTCCGGCACGTGTACACGTACGTGACCAGCGAGGAGTTCGGGCGCTCGCTGCTGCGCTGTCCCGGCGTGGACCGCCGGATCGACGCCGGCGACCGCGTCTTCTACCGGGTGTCGCTGGCCGCGTCGTGCGCCGATCGCGTCCAGGACCTCGTGCTGGTCTCCACGGACGGCGACGGGGTCGGCAATCTGGTGGAGGAGGCGGCGGCGTACGGGATGAAGGTGTTCCCCGGGCTGCCCGCCGCGCCGCAGCGGCGCGGCAAGCCGTGGGAGCCGGACCTCGCGCACCTCGCCGCGCTGAACGCCTTCACCGCGCGGGTGCTGGCCGCCTACCGGGAGCGGTTCGGCGGGTCGTCGGCCTTCGGCGGGGTCTACCAGTCGTTCGAGCTGGCCATGCGCCAGCGGGGGCCGCGCGATCCCGTGCTCGCGCTGTACGCGGCCCAGCACGCGGTGGTCGCCGCCGCACTGCCCGGCAGGAAGATCCTGGTCAGCCCCTACATCGACGCCCGCAGGGGGCGCGGATTCCCGCCCGGCCAGGTGCCCGGTGGGCTCGCCGACATCGCCGCCACCCGCGCGGGCGCCCCCATGGCCGTCGCCGTGCAGGACGGGCGGGGCACCGGCAAGGTCCCCGTGCACGGGATCGAGGACGGCGGTTCCATGGTCGCCCCCAGGCTGGTGCCGGTGGTCGGCCGGGTGCGCAACGCCGACGGCTACTACGGGCCCACCAGGGACTACATCGAGGCGGCGGCCCGGAGCGTGCCCGCCGGGGTCGAGCTGTGGGTGAACGTCGAGGGCTTCGAGCCCGCCCCGGTGGACGGCGAGTGCGGCCGGGTCGAGCCGTTGCCGTTCCGGGGGCGTACCAGCAAGGCCCGGCTGGACCAGCAGATCATGGCGACCGGCGGGCTCGCCGCGAAGATCCTCTCCTACGGCTGGGACCCCTTCTTCACCTGCCAGGCGAGCCCGGCCACCCCCTCCCTGGCCGACGACATCGCCGACGGCCGGCGGCAGCCGATCATCGTGAACGCGTACCGGAAGGACCGGGACGGACGGCCCGGGATCGTGGTCGAGGGCTACAACCTGCGCGGCGGCACCTTGCGCTTCACCTCGCCCGGCGGACGCGAGGTCGCCGTCGCCCAGCAGTGGCACGGACCGGGCCGCCCCGAGTCGGCGTGGGCCCCCTACGTCCCGCCCGGCCCCTGGACCTCCGTCACCGCCACGAACGCCGCCGGACAGACCAGCACGAGTGGGTACGTGTTCCGCTAGGGCTCACCGAAGCCGCGCAGCATGGCTTCGAGCGCGAAGACGAAGCGGGGGTCGGTGCCCGAGGACGGCTGGGCGCGCCGCGCCCGGGTGGCCTCGGCCAGCAGCGGGGTCTCCAGCAGGTCCGGTTCGGGGATGTCCCGCATCCCGTCGCCCGGAGCTGGTCCGCCACCGGCGGCCAGGATGGCGACGTGGCCGACGACGAAACCGGTCACGGCGTAGAGCATGTCCAGCGCGCGGTCCGGCGGCAGGCCCGCCGAGCGCAGCACGCGCAGCCCCTCCTCCATCAGGCGCAGGTTCTGGGGGGTGATCGCGGGCCGGCTGACCACCAGGGGCAGGACGTTCGGGTGCGCGAGCAGGACGCGCAGCAGCGTGTGGGCGTACTCGCGCAGGCCCTCCTGCCATGAGGCGGCCTCGGTCAGCAGCGGCGCGGCCTGCGTGACGAGCTGCTCGACCAGGCCGTCGAGCAGCTCGTCCTTGCTGCCTACGTGCTGGTAGAGGGACATGGCCTCGACGCCGAGCTCCTGGCCGATGCGGCGCATGGACAGCGCCTTCAGCCCTTCGCGGTCGGCCAGCGCCAGAGCCGCCCGCAGGATGGCCTGCCGGGTGAGGCCGGCGTTCTGGCCGCGGGTGCGCTTCGGGGACATGGTGCCCTTTCTCGATTCTTACCGCGTAAGTATAGTAGAAACATACGTTGTAAGAATGTTGTGCCGACGAAAGGACTCATGTCATGACAGGGAAGTCGCGGGGCGCCCTCGCCCTGCTGTACGGCGGCGCCGCGCTCACGCTGCTCGTCACGCTCTTCGTGTTCGCCTACCGGTCAGGGCTGGCCGAACACCTCCGGACCGGCTACCCCGGGCTCGCTCCGGCGAAGATCGACGAGGGCGTCACCGCGTACACGGTGATCCTCGTCGTCATGGGGGCGCTCGGGCTGCTCGGCTGGCTCGTCACCGTCCTGGGGGCCCGTGCGGGCAAGGGGTGGGCCCGGTGGCTGGGGTCCGGGCTGTTCGTGGTGGCCCTGTGCTTGGTGCTGGCGGCGCTGACCGTCCGGGACACCAACGGCGAGGTCGGTCTCGTGCCGCTGCTGGGCTGGTCGCAGGTCCTTCCGCTGGTCCCGGGGCTCGCGGCGGTCGTGCTGTTGTGGAGGAGGGTGCGGTGACCCCGGCGTGGACGGGCGTCGTCCGGCGGCTGGCGGCGCTCAAACGCCTGATGTACCGGGGCGGGCGGCCCAACGCGCTCATGCGCGCGATGAACCGGCTCGACGCGCTGACGTACGCGTCCCGCTGGTTGCCGCTGCCCCAGGGGGCCGTGCTCCAGGTGGTGGGACGCCGTACCGGGGCCCGCACGTCGGTGCCCGTCGTGGTCGCGGGGTACGAGGGCGGCGAGTTCCTCGTGTCCATGCTGGGGCCGGAGGCGAACTGGGTGCGCAACGTCCGGGCCGCCGGTGGCCGGGCCGTGCTGCGCCGCCGCGGGCGGGGGGTGCCGATCAGGCTGGAGGAGGTGCCGGTCGAGCGCCGCCCCGAGATCCTGCGCCGCTACGCCGCCGTCGCGCCCGGCGCGCGCCCCCATCTCGGCCTCGGCCCGAAGGCGTCGCTGGACGGTTTCCGGCGGATCGCACCTCGCCATCCCGTCTTCCGCATCCTCAGGGCGGACGGCTCCGCCCCTGAAGGCCACGGGTCAGCTCAGGGCTGAGACGAGGATGTCGGTCAGGGTGGCCGCCTGGCTGCCGTCCTCGTCGAGGTCGGGGTCGAGGATGGTGATCTCGATCCCGGCCGCGCCGGGCAGCGCGACCAGCCGGCGGAGCAGGCCGGCGAGCTGCTCGCCGGTCAGGCCGCCGGGGGAGGGCGAGTCGACGGCCGACACCACGGACGGGTCGAGCACGTCGGCGTCCACGTGGATCCAGAAGCCGTCCAGGTCGTCGCGCACGAGCACGCGCTCGGCGGCCTCCAGGGGGATGTCGTTCCCGGCGACGAAGGCGATCCCGCTGCCGGCGATGTCCTGGACGTCCTCGTCGTCCCGGACGCCGAGCACGATGACGTCCTCGTCCCGGACGTACGGGCGCAGGCCGTCGATGTCGGCCAGGTAGTCGTCGCCGCGGCCGGTCACCAGGGCCAGGTCCTCCCCGGCCGCCGCGCCGACGTGCGGGGAGTTGCCGAGGTGGCGGAAGTCGGCGTGGGCGTCGAGGTAGGCCACCCCGTAGCGGCCGGTCCTGCGCAGGGCGAGGGCGGGGCCGAGCATGATCGAGCAGTCGCCGCCGAGCAGGACGGGGAACCCGCCGGACGCCCTGATCCCGGCCACGCGGTCGGCCAGCCGCCGGGTGTAGGCGGCGATCGCCTCGCCGTTGCGCACGCCGTCGCCCGGCTTCCAGGTGGCGACGTATCGGGGCGGGATCAGCGTGCCCGCGTCGACCGCGCCGAGCCGGGCGACCAGCCCGTTGTTCCGCAGCGCCCAGGGGGCCTTGTAGCAGCCGGGGATGACATCCTCGGCGAGTGGGCGCAGGCCCAGGTTCGAGGGCGCGTCGAGGATGGTCAGGTTTCTGTCAGGGGTTATAGTGCTCATAGTCGTGACAGTAGCAGGAGGGTGAGGGATGCGCCAGTTCATCGAGACGGGTCTCGTGGCCGTCGATCTGGCCAACACGTGGGACGAGTACCTGGACGATCCCGAACGATTGCCCGACGTGGCGGAACTGCACCGCTTCTGCCGCGAACTGGGCGAACCGGTCGAGAACGACCAGGCGCCGCGCGGTCAGGGCGGGGTCGGGGAGGAGGACCTGCGGCAGGTCAGGGAGGTGCGGGGGCGGTTGCGGGCGGTGCTGGCCGCCGAGCCCGGCGACCGGGCGCGGGTGCTGGCGGAGTGGGTGGCCGGGCTGCCCGCGCGGCCGGCGGTGACCGCGGCGGGCGGCGTGCCCCGGCTGCGGCTGGTCGCGTCGGACGGGGCGGCGCCGGCGGGACGGCTCGCCGTACGGGCCGTCACCGAGCTGCTGGAGATCGCCGCGTCCGGCGACTGGGAACGGCTGCGCCGATGCGCGGCCACGCCGTGCACCGACGCCTTCATCGACCGCAGCCGGCCGGGCAAGCGGCAGTTCTGCTCGACCCGCTGCGCCAACCGCGCCCACGCCCAGGCCTCCCGCGCCCGCCACCGCTGACGGCGGGCGCCGGGCAAGGTCAGGCGAACAGGGTGCGTCCCCAGTAGTCGCCCGCGTCCTGGACGCCGGGAGGGCAGGCGAACAGGCCGCTGGAGACGTGCTTGATGTACTCGTTGAGCGCGTCGTGCCGGGCCAGGTTCATCTGCACCGGCACGAACTGCCTGCGCGGGTCGCGCTGGTAGGCGATGAAGAACAGCCCGGCGTCCAGGCGGCCGAGCCCGTCGGAGCCGTCCACGAAGTTGTAGCCGCGGCGCAGCAGGTGGGCGTTGCCGTTGCTGGTCGGGTGGGCCAGCCTGACGTGCGCGTTCTCCTTGATCACCGGCTGCCCGTCGGGGCCCTTGGCGGCGAGGTCCACGGCGTCGAACTCGGCCTTCTTGCCCAGCGGCGCGCCCTCGCCCTTGTCCCGGCCGAAGATCTGCTCCTGCTCGGCGAGCGGGGCGCGGTCCCAGGTCTCGACCGTCATGCGGATCTTCCTGGTGACCATGTACGTGCCGCCCGCCATCCAGGCGGTGCCGTCCGAGCCGGCGGCCCACAGGTGGTCGCGCAGCAGGTCGGCGTCCTCCAGCTTCATGTTGTTGGTGCCGTCCTTGAAGCCCATGAGGTTGCGCGGCGTGGCCTGGGCCCGCGAGGTGGACGACGTACGGCCGAAGCCGAGCTGCGACCAGCGCACCGAGACCTTGCCGAACCCGATCCTGGCCAGGTTGCGGATGGCGTGCACGGCCACCTGGGGGTCGTGCGCGCAGGCCTGGACGCAGATGTCGCCGCCCGAGATCTCCGGGATGAGCTGTTCGCCGGGGAACTTCGGCAGGTCGGCGAGGGCGGCCGGACGCTTGCCCGCCAGCCCGAACCGGTCGTCGAACAGCGACGGGCCGAACCCGATCGTCAGCGTGAGCCCCGAGGCGGGCAGGCCCAGCGCCTCGCCGGTGTCGTCGGGGGCCGCCTCGGCCGCCCCGCCCACCGCGCCGAACGCCCCGGCCTCCTTGCCCTGCGTCAGCCGGGCCGCCGCGGCCGTCCACTCCTGGAGCAGGTCGACCAGTTCGGCCTTCTTGTCGGTGATGACGTCGAAGGCGACGAAGTGCAGCCGGTCCTGGGCGGGCGTGACGACGCCCGCCTGATGCCCGCCGTAGAACGGGTACGGATCGGACGTCGAGGCGGCGTGCGCGACCGGCGGCTCCTCCAGCAGCGACCTGGTCGTCACCGCCCCGGCCCCGAGCACGGCCGCCCCCGCGGCCCCCAGCCCGAACAGCTTGCGGCGGCTCATCCGCCCGCCGGCCTGCGACATCGCCCCCACCTCCCGTTACTTGGCGATGACCGGAGCGATCTTACTGATCGGCTCGGCCAGCGCGTTGATCGCGTCGGACAGCGCCTTCAGCTCGGCCTTGGACAGCTCGTCGTGCAGCTTCCAGCCGTCGCCCTTCCGGTGCGCGCCCAGCGCGGCGTCGGCGGCGGCGAACTTCTCGTCCAGCGTCTTGACCAGGTCGGGGGAGCGCTCCTCCAGCACCGGGCGGAGCGACTGCACGGCGGCCTTGGAGCCCTGGAGGTTGGCGTCGAAGTCCCACAGGTCGGTGTGCGACCAGATGTCCTCCTCGCCGGTGATCTTCCCGGAGGCCACCTCGTCGAGCAGCCCCTTGGCGCCGTTGGCCAGGTTGAGCGGGGTCAGCTCGGCGGTGTTGGACTTCTCGACGATGGTCTTGACGTCGGCGATCAGCTTGTCGGCGACCGGGCCGTCCTTGCTGACGTCCTTCTTGATCCACAGATCCTTCTCGATCCGGTGGAAACCGGTCCACTCCTCGCCGTCGGCCAGGTCCGCCTCGCGGGCGTCGATGGCCGGGTCGAGGTCGCCGAAGATCTCCGCGACGGGCTCGATGCGCTCCCAGTACGTCCGCGCGACCGGGTACAGCTCCTTGGCCTTGGCGATCTCACCGGCCTTGACGGCGTTCACGAACTCCTGGGTCTTGACCAGCAGCGTGTCGCTCTGCGACTTGATGTAGCGCTTGTAGCTGGTGACCGCGCCGGCGAGCTGCGCGTCGGAGCTGAGCGCCTTGTGCTCGCCGGTCACCTTCAGGGCGTTGCGGATGCCCTTGCCCACCATGCCGGGCTTGCACACGGTCTCGTACGCGCCGGCCGGCAGCTCGGCGACCAGCTCCCTGGTCAGGCCGGGCACGATGTTCTCGACCTCGGCCATGACCCGGTCACCGGGGGCGTACACGTAGAACTCGGTCACCTTGGACCCGCCGTTGGTGATCGTGAACGTGTTCGTGCCCGCTGTGATCTCCGCGGTCGCGACCTTGCACTCGGTGTCGGACGCGGCCACATTGATCTTGCCGGGCGCGGCGGCCGACCCCTTGCCGGTGTCCGTGGCGGTGGTGCCCGAGCCGCACGCGGTCAGGGTCGCCAGGGCGAGCGCGCCGAAGGACAGGCTGATGGCGGTACGCATGATGCTCCTGTTCAGGCCGCGGGTGCGGTGGCGGCGGGAGTGGTCTTCACCCGCTGGGGCAGCAGGAAGAAAATGAGAGTGGGCACGAGGTAGACGATCCAGGCCACGGCCTCGACGACGCTCGGCTGGGGCGTGATGTTGAGCATGCCGGAAAGCAGTGCGCCGTACCAGGAATCGGCGGGCAGCGCGGCGCTGATGTCGAAGGCGTACGTGCTCAGCCCCGGCAGGATGTTGGCCTCCTGGAGGTCGTGCATGCCGTACTTGAAGATGCCGGCGGCGACCAGGATCAGCAGCAGGCCGGTCCAGGTGAAGAACTTGGTGAGGTTGATCTTCAACGCGCTCTTGTACAGCCCCCAGCCGATGACCACGGACGTGAGCAGGCCGAGCGCGATGCCGATCAGCGGCTCGACGGTGGCGGTCGCGCCCCGGACGGCGGCGAAGAACAGCAGCGCCGTCTCCAGCCCCTCGCGGGCCACGGCCAGGAAGGCCATCACGACCACCGCGAGCGAGCCCATCTGGAGCGCGTCGGTGAGCTTGCCCCGCAGCTCACCGGAGAGCGCGCGGGCGGTGCGCCGCATCCAGAAGATCATCCAGGTGACGAACACGACGGCGAGCAGCGAGGTGATCGCGTCGAACAGCTCCTGCCCGGTGTGCCCGAGGTTGGCGGCGGTGAAGGTCAGCAGTGCGCCGAAGCCGACGGACAGGGCGATCGCCGCGGCGACTCCCGTCCAGACCTGGGGAAGTTTGTCCTTCCTGTCGCTCTTGACGAGGAAGGCGATGAGGACGGAGACGACGAGAGTCGCCTCCAGTCCCTCGCGCAGTCCGATGAGGTAGCTGGCGAACACCGTCACTCCCGCTCGCTGAGGAAAGGCTTACCTAAATTAGGGCAGCCGAAGCATACCTAGCGCAAGCAGTGATGGCGATAGTTTGCCCGGTGGTGTGACGCACCCGACTGTATGAGCGGTTTGTCACCCCATGAGATTGCCGGCCAGCAGGTCGAGCAGCGGCTCGCGCCGGACGCACCGCTCCAGCGCGAACGAGTCGGCCAGGGCGAGCAGCTCGTCGTCGCCGAGCCCCCTGAACAGCTCGGCGTACTCGGGCAGCAGGGCCTGGGCGAAGAGGATGTGCCTGATCAGGTCGTCGGTCTGGTAGCGGGCGCCCCACGGGTAGGGCTCCCAGCCCGGGAACTCGGTCTCGACCAGCCGGTGCAGCGGGCCGAGCACGTCGGCGCACTCCTCCATGGTCGAGCCCCACCGGTCCGCGCCGAGCCGCCGCTTCTTGGCGATGAACGCGCCGAACCGGTCCAGGTACGCCCCCGACGCGTGCACCAGCCCCTGGAGGCCCACGTCCTTGTACGTCCACAGCGACCAGCCCGCGTCATGGGCGTCGTAGATGTCGAGCTGGTCGCGCAGGACCTGGTAGCGCTGCGCGTCCCGCTCCGGGTCGCCGGTGTAGACCGGGCCGAACTCGCCCACCCACAACGGCGTGCCGGTCTCGCGCTGGAACTGCGACCGCCGGGCGAAGGTCTCCTCCAGCTGGCCCCGGTCACACCACTCGCCCCTGGTGAGCCCCGGATACGGACCGCCATGGGCGAACCCGGCCAGGGCGTAGTCATGCATGACGAACACCGTGTTCTCGTACATCTCCCGGAACATCGAGAAATCGGTGGCGTACGTGTTGCCGTCCAGGAACAGGACGTGGTCCGGGTCCGCGGCCCGTACGGCCTTGACCAGCCGGTCGTAGAACGGGCCGACCACCTTGCCCGAGACGTCGCCCGGCTCGTTCACCATGTTGTACCCGGCCACCCAGGGATGCCCCCGGTAGTGGTCGGCCAGCGCCTCCCACAGGTGCACGGCCCGGTCCTGGAAGTGGCGGTGCTGCCAGAACGCCGCCACATGCGTCGGGTTGTCGCTGTGCCAGTGCTGGTTCTGGGAGCCGGGCAGGGCGTGCAGGTCGATGACGCTGTAGATGCCGCGCTCGCCCAGCAGGCCGATCACCCGGTCGAGGTGCCGGAAGCCCCTCGGGTCGATCTCCATGGGACGGGCGTCGGACTCCCAGTGGCGGTAGTTGACCGGGATGCGCACGCAGTTCATGCCCAGCTCGGCCAGCAGGCCGGCGTCGCCGCCGGTGAAGAACGAGGTGAGCAGCCGGTCGAAGAAGAGCTCGGCCCGCTCCTCGCCCAGCACGCCGCTCACGGCCGCGCGCATCGAGGTCTCGTTCGCGGGGTGGCCGGTGATGAAGTTCTCCATGTTCATCCAGCCCCCGAGACCCACCCCCCTGAGCCGTACCTGGGTGCCTTCGGGGGTGAGGAGCCGGCTTCCGGAGACGTGGAGCATGTTCACCCTTTCGTCGCACCTGCGGTGAGCCCACCGACCAGGTGACGTTCAGCGATGGCGTAGAACCCGAGCGCCGGCAGCATGGCCAGGATCAGGTAGGCGAGGATGCGTGCGGTGTCGGCGGCGTACTGGCCCTGGAACTGCTGGATGCCGAGCGGCAGCGTCCAGCTCGTCTCGTCGCTGAAGACCACCAGGGGCAGCATGAAGTTGTTCCAGCTCCCCACGACGGCCAGCACGGAGACCGTCGCCATGGCCGGGCGGGCCATCGGCAGCAGGATCCGCCAGAAGAACCCGAACGGCGAGCAGCCGTCGATGATCGCGGCCTCCTCGACCTCACCCGGGATGCTCCGGAAGAAGCCCCGCAGGATGATGATCGTCAGCGGCAGCCCGAAGGCGGCCTGTGTCAGGATCACGCCGAGCGGGTCGTCCAGCAGCCCGAACGTGCGCAGCAGCACGAAGATCGGCAGGATGGCCACCGCGAACGGGAACATCAGCCCGGCGGTGAACAGCGTGAACAGCGCCTCCCTGCCCCGGAAGGCGAACCTGGCGAAGACGAACGCGGCCAGCGCCGACAGCCCGACCATCACCACGGTCGTGGCGACCGCGATGAACGTGCTGTTCCACACCTGCCGCCAGAACGACCCCGAGCCGAGCACGTCGGTGTAGTTCGAGGTCACCCAGGGATCGGGCAGGCCGAAGGGGTTGCCGGAGAGCTGGCTGTTGCTCTTGAACCCGCCGAGCAGCGCGTACACGATCGGCACCAGGATGAACGCGCCGACGATCCAGGCGATCACGTGCAGGGGCAGGGTGGGACGGCGCCGCCGCGCGGGCGGCCTTCCGTGGTTCATCGTCGGCCTCCCATGGACGTGGTCGCGCCCTCCAGGTCCCGGCGCATCACCGCGCGCTGGTAGACGAGGGCGAAGACGAGGCTGAGCACGAACATCACGACGCTGATCGCGTTGGCGTAACCCACCTGGGAGCGCTTGAAGCCGAACTCCATCATGGTGACGGCCATCGTCTCCGAGGAGTGCGACGGGCCGCCGCCGGTGAGGATCCAGACCAGGTCGAACAGCTGGATGGTGTAGATGACCGACAGGAACACGCTGATCCTGATCGTCGGCCCGAGCAGCGGCAGCGTGACGTGCCGGAACGTCTCCCAGGGCGTCGCGCCGTCGATCTGCGCGGCCTCGATCAGCTCGTTCGGGATGCCCTGCCGTCCGGCCAGGTAGATCATCATGTGGAACCCGAAGTACTTCCAGGTCATGACCAGGAAGAGGGCGGGCATCACGGTGTCCGGGTCGGCCAGGAACTCCGACTCCAGCCCGAACACCGACAGGAACTGGTTCGCCATCCCGCCGTCCGGGGCGAGGATCAGCGAGAACAGCACGCCCGTGATCACCTCGGACAGCACGTACGGCGCGAAGAACACCAGCCGGTAGACCGCCCGCCCGCGGATGCGCTGGTTCAGCAGCATCGCGACGGCCAGCGAGAACGGAAGCTGGATCACCACCGAGAACAGGACCAGGACCGCCAGGTGCGCCAGGTCGGTGGCGAAGATGTCGGAGGAGAAGAGCCTGGTGAAGTTGTCCAGCCCGACGAAGTCGGTGGGCAGCCCGCCGAATCCGTTCCACTTGAACGCGCTGGCGTAGCCGGCCACCAGGATCGGGGCCACCACCAGCAGCAGGAAGAGCACCAGCGCGGGCAGCAGGAACAGGGCGATCGTGACCGCCCGCCCGCGCCCCCGCCCCGCCGGGGCGGGGGCCGGAAGCGTGACCGTCTCCGGCCCTCGGGTCAGGGTCGTCATTCGCTCTTGGCCACTTCGCTGATGTCCTGGCCGATCTGTTCCGGCGTCTTGGTCCCGGCGATCAGCTCGGCCACGCTGTCGTTGACCTGCTGGCCGACCGCCGGCGGGTAGGCCTGGTCCAGGTAGAGCTGGTAGCCGGAGGCCCCGGCCAGCAGGGTCGCGACCTGCTTGAGGTTGGCGTCCTTGACCGCGTTCTCCTCGCCCTTGAGCACCGGCAGCACGCCGCCGGCCTCCACGGCCTTGGTGTGCTGGTCCATCTGCGTCATGAACTTCACGAACTCCACGGCCTCCGGGGGCGCGTCCGCGCCCACCGACAGGCCGTTGCCGCCGCCGAAGGCGTCGCCGATCGCGCCCTTGCCGCCCTCGACCGCGGGGAAGGGGAAGAAGCCCAGGTCGTCGCCGAGGCCCTTGCCCGCGTCCTTCTGGACGGCGGGCGCCCACTGGCCCATGAGCTCGATGGCGGCCTTGCCGTTGGAGATCGTGGCCGCCTGTCCGTCGGGGGTGCCGTACCCCGCGCCGAGGAAGCCCTTCTGGAACGGCTGGAGGTCGGCCAGCGCCTTGACCTGCTGCCCGGCGGCCACGAAGTCGGGCTTGCTGAAGTCGTGGTCCACGCCTGCCTGCTGGAGCGCGGGCAGGCCGGCGATGCGCATGGCGAGGTAGGCCCAGTAGTAGTGGCCCGGCCACTTCTCCTTGCCCGCCAGCGCGATCGGGGTGACGCCGGACGCCTTCAGCTTCTTGACGTCGCCGAGGAACTCCGTCCAGGTGGCGGGCGGGGCCGAGATGCCCGCCTTGGCGAAAAGCTTCTTGTTGTACCAGAAGCCGACCAGCCCGATGTCCGTGGGCAGCCCGTACGTCTTCCCGTCGAACTGGTACGCGCTCA
This sequence comes from Nonomuraea sp. NPDC047529, assembly GCF_040642995.1. NCBI lineage: Bacteria > Bacillati > Actinomycetota > Actinomycetes > Streptosporangiales > Streptosporangiaceae > Nonomuraea > Nonomuraea sp. NPDC047529. The sequence continues at coordinate 112,200 of NZ_JBEYTJ010000003.1, forward strand.
GCGCCGCCGGGGTGAACGTGTCCAGCACGGGGGCGACGTCGCCGGAGACGTCCTTGACCAGGCCGGCGTCGATCTGCTGCTTGAGCACGCCGCCGCCCCAGGTGACGAAGACGTCCGGGGCCTTGCCGGACTGGGTGATCGTGGTGAGCTTGGCCTTGTAGGCGTCGTTCTCCAGCACCGTCGCCTTGATGGTGACGTTCGGGTGCGCGGCCTCGAAGTCCTTGGCCCGCTGCGCCCACAGGGACTTCAGCGGCTCGGAGGTGGACAGGTGCCACCATTCCAGCGTCACCTTGGCGGGCTTCTGGCCCTGCTGCGAGCTGCCGGGCTGCGCGCCACTGCCGTCATTCCCGCCGCTGCCGCATCCGGCGACGAGTACGGCGGTGGCCATGAGGATCAGACCGCGTTTCATCCAGGGGTCCCTTCATCGGGCACGAGCGGTATGAAAGTTTCGTATATCCCCCGATAATTTCGTTGGTCGGAGCATAGGTATGTGCTGCCCAGGGCGTCAATAGCTGTCGTGGGAGCGATCCCAGTCCGAAACTTTCGGATACACTCCCGAACGTGTCAGCTAAGAGGCGCGTGACGATCGCACTGATCGCAGAAGAGGCCGGAGTCTCCATCCCGACGGTCTCCAAGGTCATCAACGGCCGGCCCGAGGTGGCGCCGGCGACCCGTCACAAGGTCGAACGGCTGCTCCAGGAGCACGGCTACCAGCGGCGCGTCAGCCAGGACGACAGCCCCGCCGGCCTGGTCGACCTGGTGTTCGCCGAGATCGAGTCGCCGTGGGCCATGGAGATCGTGCGCGGCGCGGAGAGCGCGGCCCACGAGGCCGGGGCCAGCGTCGTCATCTCGGTGCTGCACACCCACGCCGGCCCCGGACGCGACTGGCTCGAACGGCTGGCCGCCCGCCGTACCGACGGCGTGGTGATCGTCGCCTCCCGCCTGTCCACCGGCGTGCAGGCCCAGCTCAGCGCGCGGTCGCTGCCGTTCGTCGTGGTCGACCCCGAGGGCGAGCCGGCGCCCGGCGTCGTCTCGGTCGGCGCCACCAACTGGAACGGCGGCCTCGCCGCCACCCGCCACCTGCTCGAACTCGGCCACCGCCGCATCGGCATGATCAGCGGCCCCGCCGACATGCTCTGCAGCCAGGCCCGCGTGGACGGTTACCGGGCCGCCCTGGAGACGGCCGGCGTGCCGCTCGCCCCCGAGCTCATCCGGCGCGGCACCTTCCTCGTCGACTCCGGCCACGACCAGGGCCACGCGCTCCTGTCCCTGGACGAACCGCCCACCGCCATCTTCGCCGGCTGCGACCTGATGGCGTTCGGCGTGTTCGAGGCCGCCCGGCAGCGGGGGCTGCGCGTACCAGAGGACCTGAGCGTCGTGGGGTTCGACGACCTGCCGCTGTCGAAGTCGGCCTGGCCGCCGCTGACGACGGTACGACAGCCCTTGCAGGAGATGGCGGCGCTGGCCACCCGTACGGTGCTGGGCATGGGGAAGGGCGAGGTGCCGGAGACCAAGCGGGTGGAACTGGCCACGGAGTTGATCGTCCGGGAGAGCACGGCCGCCGTGGAATGACGGGAGCGGGCACCTCGGCCAAGCGGTCTTCGCCCTTCGGGCTCAGGCGTCCTTCCTTCGGTGCCTCCGGCGCACCCCCCGCGCCTGCGGCGCCCTGGCTCCACCCCTGCGCGACGGCCGGCCCTCTACGCCCGCCTTTCCTGCCCAACCCCGCCCGCCAAGTGACCTCGTGGGGCGTCGACGCCTGGCATCCAACAACCCACGTGAGCCCGGACGCCAGGACATCTGAGGCAGTTCGTAACCCCGGTTGGCGATCTCAGGTCGCCAAGGCGTCAGAGAAACGGCAGGATGCCAAGGCTCTGCAGAAGACGCCACATGCCACTGGACGGATCCTGGTCGAGAAGGCCGCAGTGTGGCCTGGCGCCTCGTGGATGCGAGCACTTGCCGGAGGCGCAGCGCTTGTCCAGGCTCCGCGCATTGTCGAACGCGGTCCTGAGGCGCGGCAGCAGGTGGTCGGCCCGCGATTTGGTGATCCTCTTGTCCCTGGGGCCGAAGCCCGCGAACCCCGGCCGCTGCGACAACAACTGATGAACCTGGTGATTCCAGCCGTCCTGGGGCTGGTCGTAGAGGCCGTAGTGCAGGTAGAGCCAGAAGTCGAAAGACGGATGGGACAGCGCGACTCTGATCTTGGAGTGTTCCTTGAGGGCGTTCAGGGCGTCGTCCAGGTCGCTGTGCTGGTCGCGGTCGAAGAGTGCCCAGATTTCCGCGTACTGTTCGTTGTCCGGCCGCTGGGCGTCTTCCTCGGCCACGGTCAGCGCGCGCTGGGCGACTTTCCACGGCTTCATGTCGTCGGGCCGGTACTTCGGCATGTCGATGCGGAAGGAACACTGCCTGGAGAACGTGTTCTGCAACATCGTGAGGTAGTCGTACTCGGTCACCGCGCCTTCGGCGACGGCGTAGAAGATGCGGTTGGCGGCGCGGGGCGGCGGCTGGGCCGTCAGGCTGGAACCGCGTTGCCGCTTCTTCTTGACCTTGTCGGGGCTCATGCGAGGGCCTCTCCCGCCTCGCGTGCCAGCTCGCCGGGTGCGACTCGGGGGACGCCGCCGAAGCGGCCGAGCAGCCAGCCGCGTTCGAGGTTCTCGTGCGGACGGGGCGGTGGACGCAGGCTCGACAGCGGATACAGCTCGGTGGATCCCCGAGGGTCCTTCTCCGCCATCCAGACCACGTCACGGTCCAGGATGCGTTCCCCGCCCGCGAGCGGACGCAGCAGCGACGCGTCGTGCGTCGTGAACACCATCTGCGCCCCTCGCGCGTTGACCTCGGGATCCTCGAACATCCTGATCACCTCGGCTGCCAGTGCGGGGTGCAGGCTCGCGTCCAGCTCGTCCACGAGCACCGTGGTGCCCCGCTTGAACGCCTCCAGCAGCGGCCCCAGCATGGCGAACCAGGCGCGCGTCCCCATTGACTCGTGCGCGAAGTCCAGAGAGGCCGTGTGGTCTCCGGCGCGGTGGAGCAGGCGCACGTCGCCTCGCGCGAGGGCGTCCTCGTCGAAGCCGACGATGCCCAGGTCGGCCCGGGTCAGGAGGCGGCCGACCTGATCCCTGAAGCGCTCGTCCGCCAGGGCTCTGGCCTTGGTGAACTCCTGGCGCTGGGGCAGGTCCTGCTCGGGGCTGATCAGCCACAGATTGTCGCGGAACCACTCGAACACGGGCAGCAGCTGCTCGTTGTTCCACTCGGCGGCCACCGTGAGGAAGAGGGAGTCGGGGCGGGTCTTCCGCGCCAGGTCCTGCTTCTCGCCGCGCAGCCCTTCCCCGGCGAAGCGGATGTCGTCGCCGTCGCGGTCGAACCAGATCTGGCGCCGGCCCTTGGGATAGGCGTGCAGCCATTCGGCGTGGACACGTTCGTCGTCCAGCTCGAATCCGTACGTGTAGCGGACGCCCGCCAGTTCGAGGTCGGCTTCGAAGAAGGAGTCGTCGTCCGCGCAGCTCGGGTCGAGTGCGAAGGGAATCCGGCGGGTCGGCTTCTCCTCGCTGATCCACGCCACCGAGTGCAGTACGGCTTGGCGCATCAACCGCAGGCCGGCGAGCGTGTTCGTCTTTCCCGAGGCGTTGGCTCCGTAGATCCCCAGGACCGGGTGCACGGCGACGGGCCGCCCTCCCTCACGGACCGGGATGGGACGGGCGGTGCCGTCGTTCAGCTCCGTCGCGATCAGCGAGAGGCGCTGGTCGTCTCGGAAGGACAGGACGTTGGCCAGTCGGAAGTTGAGAAGCACGGCGTCTCCCTTGTCGGGATCACCATACCCATTTGGGGCCGTCTCGCGTTCATTTTGTTCGCCAGACAGCGTTGGACGGGGTTGTGGAGCGGTCACAGGAACAGGTTGTGGGGGTCGTGGGTGGTCTTGAGGGAGGTGAGCCTGTTCCAGGTGGCCGGGGTGTACGCCTCGGCGGCCAAGGCCGGGGCTTCTGGGCCGGCCAGGAAGTTGCGGAAGCGGAGGCCCGTGCTGGACGGGTCGGCGAGGTCCAGGGGCGGTTTCGGGTTCGTGGCTGCGAAGACGTTCGGGGCGGTGAAGGTGTTCGTGGTGGTGAAGGCGGTCGTGGTGGCGGGTGCGATCGTGCTCAGGCTGTAGGCGGCCGTGCGGTGGTCGATCGCGTTCGGGACGTCCGGGGCGGCGGACAGGGCGCCGCCGAGCCGGCGGACCTCGACCATCGCGAAGCCCGGTTCGGCGTGGTCGAACAGGCCGGGGTCAAGGGTGTGCAGCATCAGGGAGAGCTCGTGATAGGCGGCGGGTTCCGTGGGGTCCTCGTGGACGGCGGCGATCTCGGTGCACGGACGGTCCCTGACGGTGTCCTCGACCGGACGCAGGGCGCGAAGAGGGGTGATCAGGGTCTCGGGCTGACCCGGTCGGCGGCCCAGCCGAGCGTGCGGCCGAGTACGGGCAGGCCGCCGCCCAGCGTGTAGCCGATCGCGCCGACCAGAGGGGAGGAGCCGTTCGGCGGGGTGAGGCCGTGCCCGGCGGCGGCGTCGACGACCTGGCCCCAGCGCACTCCGGCCTCGACGCGGGCCGTGCGGGTGGCGGGGTCGACGGACAGGCCGGTCATCCGGCGGGTGTTGATGAGAAGGGCGCCGTCCGTGGGGGTGGACAGGCCGTGGCCGGTCGCCTGGATCGCCACCCTGAGCCCTGCCGACCGCGCGTGGGCGATCGCCTTCCGGACGTCGGTCACGTCCCGTGCGCCGACGACCACGGCGGGGCGGGCGGGGGTGGCGACGGTGTTGAAGCGGGCGGTCTCGTCGTCGTATCCGGGGTCGCCGGGGATGAGTGCCGGTCCGCTGAGGTGGGAGATCATGGCGGCCAGTCGATCGCGGAAGCGGCCGGGGAACCAGACGGGGTTCGTCCGCACTGTTATCACCGGTGGTGATGAATCGAGGGGCGGGGCCAGTAGGGTCGGGTGGCGTGAGCGAGGAGCTGGAGGGGCTGGCCGTACGGCTGCGGGAGTTCGCGCGGGCCCGTGACTGGGAGAGGTTCCATACGCCGAAGAACCTGGCGATGGCGCTGGCGGGGGAGGCCGGGGAACTGGTCGCGGAGTTCCAGTGGCTGACCGCCGAGGAGTCCGCGAGCCCCGACGCCGACACGCTCGCCCGCGTCCGTGCCGAGCTCGGCGACGTGACTCTGTACCTGGTCCGGCTGGCCGACGTCCTGGGGGTCGACCTGGTGGAGGCGGCGACGGCCAAGCTGGCGGACAACGAACGCCGCTACGACGCGGCCGGCTACCGCGGCTCGGCCCGCAAGGCGCCGCCGTCCACCTGACCGGCGTACGGCCGGAACCCGCCGGAACCACGAAGGACCGCCGGCCGGGCCGGCGGTCCGAGGGGGAGGGGCGGTCAGGGTGTCGGGCGGTGGTCGCGGAGGGTGAGGAGGGCGAAGACGGCCAGCCCCGCGAAGACCACCGCGCTCACCGCCCCCACCGTGTTCAGCCCCGCCGTGAACGCCGCCCGCGCCAGGTCCAGCAGGTCGGGCAGGTCCTTGGCGGCGGTCACCGCCGCGCTGATGCTCTCCCGCACGGCCTCCACCGGCAGGTGCTCGGGGAGCCGGCCACGGTAGACGGCCGTGCCGAGGCTGCCGAGCGCGGCCACCCCCAGCGCCACCCCGAACTCGCCGCTCGTCTCGGTCAGGGACGCCGCAGACCCGGCCTTCTCGGCGGGCGCGGCCGTCATGATCACGCTGTTGCCCGCGCCCATCGGCAGCGCGATGCCCGCCGAGGCCAGGACCAGCCCGGTGACGACCAGCCCGGTCCCGCCGACGCTCGGGACCAGGGTGTGCAGGAACAGCCCGACAGCGCCCAGCGCCAGCCCGGCGGCCATCACGTACGCGGTGCCGATCCGGGCGGCGAGCCGCGGCGCGACCGTCAGGGCCACGATCATGGCCAGGTTCTGCGGCACCAGCCACAACCCGGCGCCCAGCGGCGACAGCGACTCCACGGTCTGCAGGTACTGGGTGGTCATGAGCGTGGTCCCGGCCATGACGATCCCGCCGAGCGACATGATCCCCAGCGTCGCCGCGAACGCGCGGTTGCCGAACAGCCGCAGGTCCAGCAGCGGGTTGGCGAGCTTGCGCTGCCGCCGGACGAACACCACGCCGAAGGCCGTCCCGGCGACGAGCGCGGCCACGGGCACGGTCTGCCAGCCGCCGCGCGCGATCTCCTTGAGCCCGTAGACGGCCGGCAGGATGGTCGCCAGGGACAGGGCCACGCTGGCCAGGTCGAGGCGGCCGGCGTCCGGGTCGCGGTACTCGGGGAGCAGCAGCCGTCCGGCGACCAGCACCGCCGCCATGAACGGCACGCCCATCAGGAACGCCGACCCCCACCAGAAGTGCTCCAGCAGCAGCCCGCCCACCAGCGGGCCGACCGCCATGCCGAGCATGAAGCAGCCGTACCAGAGGCCGATCGCGGTCCCCATCTGCCGGCCGTCGGTGAACATCGTGCGGATCAGCGCCAGCGACGACGGCAGCAGCGTCGCCCCCGAGATGCCGAGCAGCGCCCTGGACACGATGAGCATCTCCGCGTTCACCGAGTACGCGGCGGCCACCGAGGCCGCGGCGAAGGCCACCGAGCCGATCAGCAGCAGCCTGCGCCGCCCGATCCGGTCGCCCAGCGTTCCCATGGTCACCAGGAAGCCGGCCAGCATGAACGAGTAGATGTCCAGGATCCACAACTGCTGCGGCGCGGAGGCCCCGAGACCGGCGCTCAGGTGCGGCAGCGCCAGGTAGAGCACGCTCAGGTCGATGGAGAGCAGCAGGGCCACCGAGGCCAGGACCGCGAGTCCGGTCCATTCACGCCGTCCCGCGAGGGTGCCGGTCTTCATGTCGTTTGCCCCTTCCATGGGCTTCACCGCTTTTCGATGGCTTCACGGTGCCGGAGGGCGCTTCAGGTGTGCTTCTCGCCGGCTTACGGCGGCACATAAGGTGACGGACATGCGTTTTGGGGTGCTGGGCTCGCTGGCCGTGTGGACCGACGCGGGGGAGCCCGTGACGATCCCCGGGCTCAAGGTACGGGCGCTGCTCGCCGACCTGCTCGTCCACGAGGGCCATCCGGTCTCGGCCGACCGGCTGGTCGACGACCTGTGGGGCGAGGAGCCGCCGGGCAACCCGGCGGGCGCGCTCCAGGTGCGGGTCTCGCAGTTGCGCAAGGCGCTGGAGGACGCCGAGCCGGGTGGCAAGAACCTGGTGGTCTCGCGGGCGCCCGGCTACCTGCTGCGCACCGATCCAGGAGCGCTCGACGCGGCCCGCTTCGCCGACCTGCTGACCCGCGCCGAGGCCGCCGACAGCCCCCGGACCAGGGCGGGGCTGCTGGCCGACGCCCTGGCGCTGTGGCGGGGGGAGGCGTACGCGGACTTCGCCGACGAGGAGTACACCAGGTCGGCCATCGTCCGGCTGGAGGAGCAGCGGCTGACGGCGCTGGAGCAGCGCGCCGAGGCCCGGCTCGAACTGGGCGAGCACGGGCTGCTCGTGGGCGAGCTGGGCGACCTGGTGGCCCGGCATCCGCTGCGGGAACGGCTGCGCGCCGCCCACATGCGCGCCCTCTACCGGGCCGGACGTCAGAGCGACGCCCTGGCGGGCTTCGCCGAGCTGCGCGAGCGCCTGGCCGACGAGCTCGGCCTCGACCCCGGCCCCGACCTGGTCGCGCTGCACCAGGCGATCCTGGGCCAGGACCCGGCGCTGAGCCTGCCCGCCGAGCGGCCCACGACGAACCTGCCCGCGTCCGTCAGCAGGCTCGTCGGCAGGGACGAGGCGCTGGCCGAGGTCTGCTCGCTGGTCACCGCCGAGCGGCTGGTCACGCTGACCGGCACCGGCGGCGTCGGCAAGACCAGGCTCGCTCTGGAGGCGGCGCACCGGCTGCTGGACGGGTTCGCCGACGGCGTCTGGCTGGTCGCGCTCGACCAGGCCACCCACTCGCCCGCCGAGGCGATCATGGCGGCGCTGGACATCCGCGAGGACCCGTCGGGCGGCGACGTCCACGAGCGGCTGGCCGCGGCGCTGCGGCCGAGGCGCGTGCTGCTCGTGCTGGACAACTGCGAGCACGTGATCGAGCAGGTCGCCGAGCTGGCCGAGGTGCTGCTGGCCGCCGCGCCGCGGCTGACCGTGCTGGCCACCAGCCGGGAGCCGCTCGGCGTGGACGGCGAGGTGTTGTGGAGCGTCCCGCCGCTCGGCCTGCCTGCGGGCACGGACCTGACCGAGATGGCCCGCTCGGACGCGGTCCGCCTGTTCGTCGCCAGGGCCGCCGCCTCCGCCCGCGGGTTCGCCCTGGAGGCGGGCAACGCGCAGGCGGTGGCCCAGCTCTGCCGGCGGCTCGACGGCATCCCGCTGGCCCTGGAGCTGGCCGCGACGCGGGTGCGGGCGCTCGGCGTCCAGGGCGTGGTGGACCGGCTGGACGACCGGTTCAGGCTGCTGGCGTCCGGACGGCGGGGCGCGCCCGCCCGGCAGCAGACGCTCACCGCCGTGATCGACTGGAGCTGGGACCTGCTGTCGGACGAGGAGCGGGTGGTGCTGCGCCGCCTGGCCGTGCACGCCGACGGCTGCACCCTGGAGTCGGCCGAGGCGGTGTGCGCCGAGCCGGGCCTCGACGTGCTGGACCTGCTGGCCCGGCTGGTCGACCGCTCGCTCGTGGTCGTCGCCGAGGGCACGACCGGGGTCAGGTACCGGCTGCTGGAGTCGGTGTCCGAGTACTGCGCAGGCCGTCTCGCCGACGCCGGTGAGCTGGCCGGCGTCCGCCGCGCGCACCTGCGCCACTACCTGGACCTGGCGATCGAGTCCGAACCCGGCCTGTACGGCGGCGAGCAGCGGGACCGCCTGCTGCGCCTGGACGCCGAGTCGGCCAACATGCGGGCCGCGCTCGACACCGCGATCGCCGAGGGTGCCGCCGACGCCGCCGCGCGTCTGGTCAACGCGCTGGCCTGGTACTGGTTCCTGCGCGGCCGGCTGGCCGAGGGCAGGCGCTCGCTGGGCGCGGCGCTGGCCGTCGAAGGTCCGGACGACCCGGCCCGGCAGCGGGCCGCGGCCTGGCACGCCGGGTTCGCGCTCATCCTGGGCGAGCAGGTCGCGTGGGAGCCGCTGATCGACCGGATCGCCGACCCGGGCGAGCGCGCGAGGGCCGAGCTGTTCGTCGGCGTGGGCGTGCCCGACATGGTCACCGGCCAGGAGCTGACCGGACGGGCGCTGGCGGCCTGCCGCGAGCTCGGCGACACGTGGGGCGTCGCCGTCGCGCTGGCCAGGCAGGCGCGGGACGCGTTCACCACGCGGGACACCGAGGCGCTGGAGCGCGACGCGGGGGAGAGCGCGCGGCTGTTCGGCGAGCTGGGCGACCGCTGGGGCATGTTGCAGGCCACCGAATGGCTGGCGGGCGCGGCCGAGATGGCCGGCGACCACGAGCGGGCGCGCCGGCTGTTCGCCGAGGGGCTGGGCCTGGCCGAGGAGCTCGGCCTGTGGCCCGAGGTGGCCGGGCGCATCGCCTGGCTGGGCTGGACGGCGCTGCACAGCGGCGCGTACGACCAGGCCATGGAGCTGTGCGGACGGGCGATGAAGCTGGCGCTCGGCCAGGGCTACAAGATGGGCGAGACGATGGCCGAGATGGGCCTGGCGTTCGCCGCGCGCCGCGCAGGGCTGCTCGACCTGGCCGAGTCGCACCTGCACCACCTGCTGGAGGGCCTGCCGCGCGACCCCGGCGTCGAGCCCCCGCTGCACCTGCCCGACCTGCTGGTAGAGCTGGGCCACGTCACCGAGCTGCGCGGCGACCCGGCCGCGGCCATGGAACTGCACCGGGAGGCGCTGGCCGCGGCGGTCAGGATCGGCGACCCGCGCACGGCGGCGGCGTGCGTCGCGGGCGCGGCGTCGGCGGCCGGGCCGACCGAGCCGGCGGCGGTGCTGCTGGGCCTGGCCGCCGCGATCCGCGAGCAGATCCAGACCCCGGCGACCGCCTCCGAACGCGAGGAGGACGAGCGCGTCACGGCCCGGGTCCGCGACGCGCTCGGTGAGCGGGTCTTCGCCGAGGCGTACGAGCGGGGCGGCACGTACAAGCTGGACGACGCCCTGGGGCTGTTCTGACGGTCAGCGCCCGACATGCTCGGCCAGGCGGTCGAAGAACTCGTCCCAGCCGGCCCTGGCCTGGTCGGCGTGGGCCTGGTCGGTGTTGACGCCGAACTGGTGGAAGCGCATCTCGGTGCCGCCGTCCCGGTCGAGCAGGTCGAGCGTCACCACGGAGGCGGGGCCGTCGCCGGGGTTGTCGGGGTCGCCGGTCGTGAACACCAGCCGCGCGGGCGCCTGCACCTCGCGGTAGGAGCCTTCCAGCGTGGCCTCGAACCCGTCCTCGCCGACGAGCGTCGCGCGCCACCGGCCGCCGGGGCGGGCGTCCAGGGTGATCCGGCCGACCGGCGTGGTCAGCATGCGGGGGCCGAACCAGCGCGAGAAGCGCTCGGGCTCGGTCCAGGCGGCGTAGACGTCCTCGCGGGGGGCGTCGAAGGTGCGGACGATCTCGTACTGTGCGGTCTGCGTCGTTGTCATGTCTCCACGATGCGCGGGCGGCCTTACGGTCCTCTTCTCACGGCCTTACGGTGATCTGCCGCACCGGCCGTACGGACAGCAGAACCAGGCAGCCGGCGACCGCGACCAGCGCGGAGAAGGCCAGCACCTCGCGGGAGCCCACCAGGGCGGCCACCGGCCCGGCCAGCGCCTGCCCGATCGGGAGCGACATGGTCGAGCCGCCGATCTCGTACGCGCTGACCCGGTTCAGCGCCTCGGCCGGCACCAGCGTCTGCACGCTCGTCGCCCACATCACCGACCAGAACGCCCATCCGGCCCCGCCCAGCACGTGACAGGCCATGATCACGCCGAGCGGCACGCCGGCCGCGAAGCTCAGCGGCTCCAGCGCGAACAGGAACATGCCGACGCCGCCCGCCGCCAGCGGCCTGGCCGGCCTGATCCGCAGCGCCACCAGCCCGCCCACGATCGTGCCCGCCCCGCTCGCCGACATGACCAGCCCGTACGCGGTCTCCCCGAACGCGTCGGTCACGATCACCGAGCCCAGCGGGATCAGCGGCCCGAACAGGGTGATCCCGAAGACCACCCAGATCATGATGACGCTCCACATCCACGTCCGGGACCGGAACTCCCGCCACCCCTCCCGTAGCCGCACGAGCACCGGCTCCTCACCCGAGCCGGCCACCCGCACCCGCATGAGCAGCAGGCAGGCCGCGCTGACGGCGAACCCGGCCGAGTCGGCGGCGAACACCACGCCCACCCCGGCCAGCCCGACCAGCGCGCCGGCCAGGCCCGGCCCGAGCAACTGCATGATCGCCTCGGACATGCGCAAGGTGGCGTTGGCCCGCTGCACGTCGGACGCGATCCGCGAGATCGTGCCCGCGACGCCCGGCGTGTACATGGCGGCCGCCGCCCCTGCCGCCGCCGACAGCGCCAGGACCTGCCACAACTCCGGCCGGCCCAGCCCGAACAGGACCGCCATGCCGGCCTGCGTCGCCGTCCTGGTGAGGTCGGCGCCGACCATCATGCGGCGGGGGGTGAAACGGTCCATGAGCACGCCGCCGAACAGGATGAGTCCGGCCATCGGCACCATCCAGGCGGCCAGCGCCAGGCCGACGCCGGTCGCGCCGTAACCGGCGTCGTGCATGCCGAGCGCGGTGGCCACCGGCATCATCGCCGAGCCGAGCATCGACACCGTGCGGGCGGTGAAGAAGAGCACGAAGTCGCGCGTCCACATGGACGGCCATCATGCCCTAATAAGGAAACCTTCTTATCAGAAGGGTTCCGGCGCGGGCCCACACCGGCCCCCTTCGCCCCGCACGCGAGCGCGGTCGGAGCGGCGTGGGGTGGGCGGCGTCCGGGGTGTGTGACAGGGTGGAGGACATGCGGATCATCCGTGCCGGCACGGTGCTCACCGGGCGTCCCGGAGAGGTCATCACGGACGGCGAGGTGCTGATCGACGGCTCGCGCATCCTGTCGGTGGGCCCCCACGGCAGCGCGGGCGACGCCCCCGAGACGCTCGACCTGCCCGGCCACACCCTCCTGCCCGGCCTGGTCGACGCGCACGTGCACCTCGGCTTCGACGGCACTGTCGACCCGGTGACCGGCCGCAGCGCCGTGCGCGACGGCCACCTGCTGCTGCGCATGGCCGAGAACGCCCGCAAGCTCGTCTCCGCCGGCGTCACCACCGCCCGCGACCTGGGCGGACGCGGCTTCCTCGACCTCACCCTGCGCGACGCGATCGAGGGCGGCCTCGCCGTCGGCCCGCACCTGATCGCCGCGACCCGGCCGATCACCGTCACCGGCGGCCACTGCTGGTACATGGGCGGCGAGGCCGACGACGAGCCGTCCGTCCGACGGGTGGCCAGGGAGAACCTGCGGGCCGGCGCCGACTGCCTCAAGGTGATGGCCTCGGGAGGCGAGATGTCGCCCGGCTCGGTGCCGAGCTGGCGGGCCCAGTACCCGGCCGCGCTGATCAGGGCCGCGGTGGAGGAGGCGGCGACGCGCGGCAGGACCGTCGCGGCCCACGCCCACGCCCCCGAGTCGATCCGCAACGCGCTGGAGGCCGGGGTCACCACGATCGAGCACTGCACGTTCCACACCCCGGCGGGCCCGGCCTACGACGCGCGGCTGGCCGACCGCATCGCCGAGAGCGGCACGTACGTGTGCCCCACCGTCCACGGCCAGTTCTGGAACCTGCGCGCGCTCGTCGGCGCCGAGCCGATGGACCGCTGGCTGGGCAACCTGGCCGCCATGCGCGAGGCCGGGATCAGGCTCGTCGCCGGCACCGACACCGGGTTCGCCATCGCCGGGCTCGACAAGCGCACCGACGACTTTGTGTCGGGGCTGGAGGTCTTCGCCGAGGCCGGGTTCGGCAACGCCGAGATCATCGAGCTGGCCACCGTACGCGCCGCCGACGCGTGCGGGGCCGGGGCCGAGACCGGCAGCCTGGAGGCGGGCAAGCGCGCCGACGTCATCGCGGTCCGCGGCAACCCGCTCGACCGCCTGGCCGACCTGCGCGCGCTCGAACTCGTCCTGGTGTCGGGGCGTTCGGTCTCCCAGAAGCACGTGGACACCGTGACCCCGTCGGTCGGCTGAGCCGGTCGGCTGAGTCGGTCGGCTGAACCGAAGGAGAATTCATGCTGCCCTGGTCCGCCGAACTGGCCGGACGCCTCGACCACCAGGTCGTCGACAGCGCCCTGCTGCGCGGCAACCCCCTGGGCGACCCGCACGAACGGCCCCTCCTGGTGTACGTGCCGCCCGGCTACGACTCCGAACCCGACCGCCGCTACCCCTCCGTCTACGTGCTGCTCGGTTACACCGGGCACGTCGGCATGTGGCTCAACCGGACGCCGTTCCGCCGGCCGTACCCTGAGCTGGCCGACGCCGTGTTCGCCGCCGGGCAGGCGCCGCCCGCGATCGTCGTCTACGTCGACGCCTGGACCGCGCTCGGCGGCAGCCAGTACCTCGACTCGCCCGGCACCGGCCGCTACCACTCCTACCTGCGCGACGAGGTCGTCCCGTGGGTGGACGCCCGCTACCGGACGATCGCCGACCGCGACCACCGTGCCGTCACCGGCAAGTCGAGCGGCGGCTACGGGGCCATGGTCACCGCGATGCTGGCCCCCGACGTGTTCGGCGCGCTCGCCACGCACGCCGGCGACGCCCTGTTCGAGGTCGGCAACAGGAACGCGTTCCCGGGCCTGGCCCGCAGGTTGCGCGACATGTACGACGGCTCCTACGACACGTTCCTCGCCGACTTCCGCGGCCGTCTGGCCGGCACCAGGGAGGGCGACTTCGAGCTCCTGGAGATGTACGCCTACTCCGCGGCCTACTCGGCCGACGACGACGGCACCGTACACGTCCCGTTCGACGACACCGGGGCGGTGATCCCCGAGGTGTGGAGCCGCTGGCTGGCCCGCGACCCGGTGGTCATGGCCGCCGAGCCCCGCTACGCCGAGGCGCTGCGCTCGATGCGGGCGATCTGGGTGGACGCCGGCAGCCGCGACGAGTACTACCTGGACTTCGGGGCCACGGCGTTCCGCCGCGCTCTGGAGGCGGCGGGCGTACCGGACGAGCGGGTCTACTTCGAGCTCTTCGACGCCGGGCATGGCGCGATCGAGTACCGCTATCCCCTCGCCCTGGCGTGGCTCGCCCGCCGCCTGTCGGCCTGACGGGACGCCGGGCGCTAGGCTGCCGCGTGTGGAGTTGAAGGATCAGGTACGCGAGCTGCGCGCCCAGGGCAGGTCCCCCAAGGAGATCGCCCGGGCGCTCAAGGTGTCGCCGTCGGTCGTCGCGCCCCTCGTGCGCGCCATCGCCGCCGAGAACGTGACGACCGGCGAGGCCGAGGTGGTCGGCTGCTGGACGAACGTCGGCTGGAGCGCCGGGCTGGGCGTCGACCCGTCCAAGGGCTGGACCGACGAGGCCCCGGAGTCCGGCGCGGGCGGCATGGTGTGCGTGCTGGTCGCCCGGCGTCACACCTGGGACCGGATGACCGTCTGCGGCTACCTCGCCGACGTCTACTGCCTCGGCGTGAAGAACACCATCGGCCCCGACGTGCTCGACGACCGCGACCTGCGCAGGTTCCGCGAGTACTTCTTCGGCGAGTACGCGGGCTACCAGGAGGTGCCGATCGAGCTGGCCCAGAACCTGGTCTTCGGCTCGATGGACTACGCGCGCACGCTCGGCTTCGAGCCCCACGAGGACTTCTCGCCGGTCAGCGACCTGCTGGGCAAGTGGGAGGGCGGCTCGGCCATCACCTTCGGCCGCGAGGGCAAGCCCTTCTACGTGCCGGGCCCGCACGACGACCCCGGCAAGGTCCTGCGCATCCTGCGCCGCACCCTCACCGACGACCAGTTCGACTACTTCATCGAAGACCAGTCACCCGCATCGTGACGTTGAGGCGTCCGGCGGCCAGGCCCGTGGCGGGGTCGCCGGTGCCCGGATGGACCTTCGGCACGCCGTGATAGGCGAACCGGGACGCGCCGCCGAACACGAACAGGTCACCCGAGGCCAGCTCGACGTCCGTGTACGGCTTCCCGCGCGTCTCTGTGTTGCCGAAGCGGAACAGGCACGTGTCGCCGACGCTCAGGGACACCACCGGGGCGTCGGAGCGTTCGTCCTTGTCCTGGTGCATGCCCATCCTGGCCTGGCCGTCGTAGAAGTTGACCAGCGCGGTGTCCGGTTCGTAGCCGTCGTCCGGGCGGCCGTAGGCGTCGGCGATCGCGCGGCGGCCGAGGTCGCCGAGCCAGCCGGGGAACGCGGCCACCGGCTGCCCGTTCACGTCGTGGGCGAGCCGCGTGTACCGGTACGGCTGCCAGTGCCAGCCGACGCACACCGTCCGCACCGACATCACGCCGCCTCCGGGCAGCACGGTGTGCCGGATCGGCACCGGGCCGGTGGCCCAGGCGCGGCAGGCGCGCACCAGGTCCTGCTGCTCGCGGAGGGACAGCCAGCCGGGGACGTGCACCGCGCCGGGGGCGATCTCCCGCATGGGCAAAGGGATCACAATTCTTCCCGATATATCAGGTTTCGTCCTATTCGCCATGGTGTGCCGTCGGTGTCGGCTCCGCGCATGCCTTCCAGTGTCCCAGGGGCGGCCAGGGCGACCGCGCGGGCCGTGGCCGCGAAACCGTACGTCCGGTTCGGGTCCCAGTCAGTGCTGCGGCGCAGGCGCCCGCTCATCCCGGCCCATCCCGCCGGCTCGCCCGCGACCACCCAGGCGTCGGGGGCTCCCGCCGTGAACCGCCTGGCCTGACGCAACCACGACGCCGCCGTCTCCGGCCAGGCGACCACCGCGAGCACCGTCCCCTCCCAGGCGTCCGCGAACGCCTCGGCCAGGTGGACGCCGTCCCGGCCGTGGCCGATCACGACCGCCGCCGCCCTCGGACGCTGGGCCCGTACCAGCGCGAGCACCCCCTCCAGCTCGGCGATCGGCTCGCCCGTCATGTCGCGTCGTGGAGGACGAGACCGAGGGTGTGCCGCAGCCCGGAACGCACCGTGCTGACCCCGTGCCGCACCGGCGAGGCCGACCAGCCGCGCGAGGAGCGCACCGGCCGGTCGCGGGTGGTGAAGATCAGCCCGTGACCCTGCGGCAGGACGGTCACCGTGCCCCGCGACTGAGCCCTCGGCCGCTGCTCCACCAGCAGGAACTCGCCCCCGGTGTAGTCCTCGCCGGGCCGGTCGAGGCCGATCACGACCTGGAGCGGGAACACGAGGTCGCCGTACAGGTCGCGGTGGAGGGCGTTCCAGTCGTTCTCGCGGTAACGCAGCAGGATCGGGGTCGGCCTGGTCTGTCCCGCCGCGTGGCACATGTCCAGCCACTCGCCGAAGTCGTCCGGCCAGGGCGCCGGCTGGCCGAGCCGGGCCGCCCAGTCGCGGGCGATCGGCAACAGCCGGGGATAGAACGCCGCCCGCAACGCCTCGACCAGCGGCGGGAACGGCCGGCGGAAGTACCGGTACTGGCCGGAGCCGAACCGGTGGCGCGCCATGTCGATGGTGGCGCGGAACCGGCCCGGCTCGTCGTACAGGGCGGAGATCTCCGCGCACTCCGCCGGCGAGAGCAGCTGCGGCGTCAGCGCGCAGCCGTGGGCGTCGAGCTCCCCGGCCGGCAGCTTCCAGTCGGCCCCTTCGACCTGCGGGAACCCCGTCATGGCAGCACGCTCCACAGCTGCGGCTGGAGCACGCCTTCGAGGGTGAGCAGGTCGCACTTGCGTTCCAGGCCGCCCGCGTAGCCGGTCAGCGCGCCGTCCGCGGCGACCACCCGGTGGCAGGGGACCACGACGAGCAGCGGGTTCGCGCCGATCGCCGCGCCGACCGCGCGGATGCGGTCCCGTGCCGCGCCCGCGCGGGCGGTCAGCTCGCCGTAGCTCACGGTGGTCCCGTACGGCAGCGCCGCCACCTGCTCCCACACCTGCTGCTGGAACGCCGTCCCGTGGGCGGCCAGGGGCAGGTCGAAGACGGTACGCTCGCCCGCGAAGTACTCGCCGAGCTGCCGCTCCGCCTCCCTGAACGCGGCCGGCTCCCGGCGTCCGGGCGGCGCGCCCACGTCGAACGACACGCGGGTCAGACGCCCCTCGCCGTCGCCGGCGAGCAGAATCTCGCCCAGCGGGCTGTCGATGATGTTGTGGATGTCCATAGTCTCTACAACACCGGAGCGTCCGCGGAAGTCAGCGGTTTTCGGACGTCGTGGCTGGAGGAGAGGAAGTTCATGGCCGGATCGCGAGAGCACACCTTCACCGGGACGCGGGGGCCGAACGTCGTCCGCGAGTGGCCGCACGCCCGGCCCCGCTACCTCGCCCTCCTGGTCCACGGGTACGGCGAGCACATCGGCCGCTACGAACACGTCGCCGACCGCCTCGTCCGGCACGGCGCGGCCGTCTACGGACTCGATCACATGGGCCACGGCAGGTCGGCGGGCGAACGCGTGCTCGTCGAGGACTTCGAGGACGTCGTCACCGACGTGCACGCCGTCGAGGAACGCGCCAGGGCCGACCATCCCGGCGTCCCGGTCGTGGTGATCGGCCACTCGATGGGCGGCATGATCGCCGCCCGGTACGCCCAGCGCTACGCCGAGGGCCTGACCGCGCTGGTGCTGTCGGGGCCGGTGATCGGCGAGTGGGAGGTCATCCCGGCGCTGATGGCGCTCGACGAGCTGCCCGACGTCCCCATCGACCCGGCCACGCTCTCCCGCGACCCGTCCGTGGGGGCGGCGTACGCGGAAGACCCGCTGGTCTGGCACGGGCCGTTCAAGCGGGCCACGGTGCAGGCGTTCGCCGCGATGCTCGACACGATCGCCAAGGGCGGCACGTTCGGCGACCTGCCCACGCTGTGGGTGCACGGCGACGACGACCAGCTCGTACCGCTGGCCGGGAGCCGGGCCGGGGTGGAGGCGGTCAAGGGCAGCGACCTGACCGAGCGGATCTACGCCGGAGCCCGCCACGAGGTGTTCAACGAAACCAACAAGAACGAGGTGCTCGCCGACGTCGAAGCATTCGTGGACCGCGCACTGAACCCCCACTGACCCGGCGCCACGCGACCAGCGTGTCGGTGGCCGGGTGCTGTGCGATCCGTATTTCGGTGGACGGTTGCTGCGCGGCCGACGCGTCAGTGGTCGGTTGTCGCGCGACCGGAGTTCCGGGGGGCGGATGCGACGCGGCCGGTGTTTTCGGTGGTCGGGTCTACGTGCACGGTGTTTCGGTGGTCGTGTGTCAGGCGACCGGTAGCCAGAGGTGGGCTGTGCCGTGGGTGCGGCTGAGGTCGATCCTCCAGCAGCCACGTTCGGGGAAGACGAGCCCGGTGCCCCATTCGTCCCCCGGCCGGTGCCAGGTCGACCCGCCGTGCTCCTCGGGCCCCCAGGCGAGCCGGGCGGCGGTGCCGTCGGGAAGGGCCGCCTTGACCGTCAGCGGCCCCTCGCCGGTCATCCGCCACACGATCTTGACGGTCTCGCCCCGCGGCAGCGGCACCCCGGACACGAACAACAACCCCCACACCTCGACATCCCCCGACACCCCCCGCACCTCCGGAAACCCCTCCCCTTCCACCACAGGCGTCTCCTCACAACCCCCGCCGCCGCCCCCCTTAGACCCCGGCTTCCCACCAACCTTCAGACTCGGCCCCCCGCTCGGCCGCCCACCTGTCTCCGGGCTTCCACTCCCGCTCGGCGTGCTCCCGCTCGGGGTGAGCCCCGGGGATGAGCTCCCCTCGCCCCCGGACAGAGCCCCAACGCCACCACCACTCGCGACTGGCGACCCTCCGGAACCACCGCATCCCGCACACCCGCTCGCCAGCAGGAGCGCCACCACCGAAAACGTCGCCATCTTCCTCATGCCCTCACATACCCCGCCACCCGCCCAAAGGTTCCAGCGAAACAAGCGCCACCCACATCCCAACCCAAGAGCCACCTGAGCCCCAAGCACCGGAAGGCCCGCGGCTCCCGGCGCTCCCGGCCCCGGCCCTCGGCTCCCGGCCTCGACGGCCGATGATTTTCCGCCATCCCCAAGGTCTGCATGAACCGAGGAGGCGACATGAACGAACGGGCACGGGCATTGACGGCAGGGGTGGCGCTGCTTGAGCGGGCCATCGACTACACCTTGGGCAGCCTCCGCATAGTCAGCCCCCACGTGCTGTGCCGCCCCACCCCGTGCTCCCGCTGGAGCCTCCAGGCGCTCCTGGACCACATGCACGACTCCTTCGAGGCCCTGAACGAGGCCGCGCTGGGCCACATCGCCCCCGCCCGCAGGCCCGTCACCGTCGGCGGCCCCGCGCCCGGCAACCCGGCCCTGCTGCTCAGGGACGGCGCGACCGAAGTGCTCGGCACCTGGACGGGTACGATCCAGGCCGAGATGATCTCCGTGGGGAACGTGCCGATGACGACGCCGATGGTCGCCGCGGCGGGCGCCATCGAGATCACCGTGCACGGCTGGGACATCGCGCGAGCCTGCGGTGAACACCGCCCGATCCCGCACGCCCTGGCGGAAGAACTGCTGGACCTGGCCCACCTGTTCGTCACCGACGAGGACCGCCCGTTCCGCTTCGCCGCCCGGCTCCGGCCGCCCCCGCTGGCCACCGCCCAGGAACACCTCCTCGCCTACCTCGGCCGCGCCCCGAACTGACGGCATGACCGGCCCCCCACTCGGTGGCGGCACCCCGTACGATCAAAGAGGGACACGGGGCCCGACAGCCGTCCGGCCGGTCGCGGGCCAGACACCTCGACCGGGCCGGCCCACGTGATGGCGACGACCGTTCTTCGTGCGGCCGTCGCCATCACCCCGAACCGCACCTCCACGGAGGCCGGAGACGGAAACGGTGTCAGGCGTCTTCGGCGGCCGCCGCCCCGACGACCTCCAGAACCTGGTCACCGTATTTGGCGAGTTTGTTCTCCCCGACCCCGTTGACCCGGCTCAGCTCCGCCAGTGAGGACGGCGCCGACGTGGCGATCTCCCGCAGCGTGGCGTCGTGGAAGATGACGTACGCGGGCACGCCCTGTTCCTTGGCGACGGCGCCCCGCCAGGCCCGCAGCCGCTCGAACAGCGGCGCCGCCTCGGCGGAAAGCTCGGCGACCGGCTGCCCCTTCGCCCCGGACGACCCGGACGACCTGGACGCCCGGGACGCCGGACGGGCGGTCTCCCGGCGCAGCGGCACCTCCCGCTGACCGCGCAGCACGTCGGCGCTGGCGTCGGTGAGCACCAGCGTGCCGTGGTCGGACTCCACCGCGAGCAGGCCCTGGGCCAGCAGTTGCCGGGCCACGCCGTGCCACTCGGCGTTGCCCAGGTCGGTGCCCACGCCGAACACGGTCAGTGAGTCGTGGCCGTGCTGGAGCACCTTGGCCGTCTTCTTGCCGAGCAGGATGTCGACCACCTGGCCGACGCCGAACTTCTGGCCGCGCTCCCGCTTGAGCCGGAGCACGGTGGACAGCACCTTCTGGGCGGCGATCGTGCCGTCCCAGGACTCGGGCGGGCTCTGGCAGGTGTCGCAGTTGCCGCAGGGCTCGGCGCCCTTCTGCCCGAAGTAGTCGAGCAGCATGACCCGGCGGCAGCCGGCCGTCTCGCACAGCGCCAGCATGGCGTCGAGGTGGAGGACCTGGCGGCGGCGGTGGGCGTCGTCGCCCTCCAGGGCCATGCGCCGGTGCTGGACGACGTCCTGGAGGCCGTAGGCCATCCAGGCGGTCGCGGGCAGGCCGTCGCGCCCGGCCCGGCCGGTCTCCTGGTAGTAGCCCTCGACCGACTTGGGCAGGTCGAGGTGGGCGACGAACCGCACGTCGGGCTTGTCGATGCCCATGCCGAACGCGATGGTGGCCACCACGATCAGCCCGTCCTCGCGCAGGAAGCGGGACTGGTGGGCGGCGCGGGTGCGGGCGTCGAGCCCCGCGTGGTACGGCACCGCCGCGATGCCGTGATCGGCCAGGAACGCGGCGATCTTCTCCACCGACGAGCGCGACAGACAGTAGACGATGCCGGAGTCGCCCGGGTGCTCGGTGCGCAGGAAGTCGAGGAGCTGCCGCTTGGGATCGCTCTTGGACGTGATGCGGTAGTGGATGTTGGGCCGGTCGAAGCCGGCCACGAAGTGGCGGGCCTCGTCGAGGCCGAGCCGGGTGGAGATCTCGGCGTGGGTGGCCGGGGTGGCGGTGGCGGTCAGCGCGATGCGCGGCACCTGCGGCCAGCGCTCGCGCAGCTCCGACAGGGCCAGGTAGTCGGGGCGGAAGTCGTGGCCCCACTGCGACACGCAGTGGGCCTCGTCGATGGCGAACATCGAGATCTCGCCCTTGGCCAGCAGCCGCATCGTGGCCTCGACGCGCAGCCGCTCGGGCGCGAGGTAGAGCAGGTCGAGCTCGCCGGCCAGGAACTCGGCCTCCACGAGCTGGCGCTCGTCGAAGTCTTGGGTGGAGTTGAGGAAACCGGCCCGCACGCCGAGCGCGCGCAGCGCGTCGACCTGGTCCTGCATGAGCGCGATGAGCGGCGAGACGACGACCCCCACCCCGGGGCGCACGAGGGCCGGGATCTGGTAGCACAGGGACTTGCCGCCGCCGGTGGGCATGAGCACCAGCGCGTCGCCGCCGCCGACGACATGGTCGATGATCTCCTGCTGACCCGCCCTGAACGAGTCGTAACCGAAGACGCGGTGGAGAACCTCGGTGGGGGTATCCATGCGGCTACCTTACGTGGTCGTCGATCGACGTTCCGTCAGTTCCGCCGACGGCGGACCGCGGGTCTCAGGCCGGCTCGGCGGGCAGCGCGGCCTCCTGCTCCGGCGCCCGCCCGTACCGATCGTAGGCCACCAGCGAGAGCGCTCCGAGCACGCACGCCGCCGCCACCGAGGCCATCACCGCCGGATATCCGGCGATCTGCGCCACCGCCGCCGACAGCAGCGGGGCCACCGCCTTGGCCACCGTGACGGGCAGGGCGAGCGCGCCGCTCAGCGTCGCGTACGCGGTCGTGCCGTACCGGTCGGCCAGCAGCGCGGGACGGGCGATCGTGGCCACCCCGAACCCCAGCCCGAACAGCACCACCCCCGCGACCGCCCCCGCGACGCTGTCGCCCGCCAGCGGCAGCAGCAGCGCGGCCACCCCCTGGACGGCGAACATCGCCGCCGTGACCAGCGCCACCGGCCACCGGCTCCGCAGCCCCGTCGTCACCAGCCGCCCGGTCACCGACAGCACGCCGAGCAGCCCGGCCACGCTCGCCGCGAACACCGGCGGATGCCCGAGCGCGATCAGGTACGTCACCAGCAGCACCCCCATGACCGCCACCGCCCCCGTCTGGGCCAGGAAGGCGGCCACGAGCAGCCAGAACGGCCGTTCGCGCAGCGCGGAGCCGACGATCTCGCGCCGCCGGGCCCGCGGCGCGGACGCCCGCCGCCCCCGAAGGGCGAGAGCGTGCAGCGGCACGGCCGTCAGCGCGTACCCGGCGGCCAGGACGACCAGCGCCCGCCGCCAGCCGTACCGGTCCACGAGGAGGCCCGTCAGCGGCAGGAAGATGCTGGAGGCGAACCCGGCCACCACCGTCACGGCCAGCAGCGCGCGCGCCCGCCGGGCCGCGTCGAACCAGGCGACGATCACCGCGAAGGCGGCCTCGTAGAGCACCATGGCCGAGGCGGCCCCGAGCACCGCGCACACCAGGTAGAGCTGCGTCACCGTGCGCACCTGCGACCACGTGAGCACCGCGAGCCCGCCCAGCAGGGACCCGGCCGTCATCAGCGCGCGGCCCCCGTGCCGGTCGAGCCGGCGTCCGACGAGCGGCGCGAACAGGGCGGACACCAGCACCGCCACCGTGATCGCCCCGGTGAGCTGGGCGACCCCGGTCCGCAGGTCGCGGGCCATCGGCGGGATGAGCACCGAGAACGCGTAGTAGAGCACGCCGTAGCCGGCCGTCTGCGTGATCGCGAGCGCCCCGACCACGAAAGCCGGCGACCTCGGACCGGGTACGGCGATCACGCACTGGTTCGTTCCCGTTCACCAGCCGGAAATACGGTGACAAGGGTCACTCCGGGACCGAGTAGCGTCGGACGCATGAGTCTTTCCTACGTGGTGACCGGCGGCGGGCGTGGCATCGGGAAGGCCGTGGTCCAGCGGCTCCTGGGGGAGAAGGACACCGTCGTCGTCATCGACCGCGACGGCGGCTCGCTGTCCTGGACGGGCCCACGCGTCATCCCCGTGGTGGGCGACGCGGCCGACGAGGAGCTGGCCGGCTGGGCCGCCGACCGGGCCCAGGAGGCCGGCACGCTGGCGGGCTGGGTCAACAACGCGGCGATCTTCCGTGACGCCTCCGTGCACGACGCCCCGATCGCCGAGGTCAGGGAGCTGGTCGCGGCCAACCTGGACCTGGCGCTGGTGGGCTGCGCGGTGGCCGTCCGGCGGTTCCTGGCGGCGGGCACGCCCGGGGCGATCGTCAACGTCACCTCGCACCAGGCCACGAGGGCGGTGCCCGGCAGCCTGCCCTACGCCACGGCGAAGGCCGCGACCGAGGGCCTGACCAGGTCGCTGGCCGTCGAGTACGGGCGGTACGGCATCAGGGTCAACGCCGTCGCGCCGGGTTCGGTGGCCACCGAACGCTACGAGGACTTCCTGGCCTCCAGGAGCGCGGACGAGGTCGTGGACGTCGAGCGCGAGATGGCCAGGGTGCACCCCCTGGGCCGGGTCGCCCACCCGGACGAGGTGGCCTCGGTCGTGGCGCACCTGCTGTCGCCGGAGGCCTCCTTCGTCAACGGGGCGACGATCCCCGTGGACGGCGGCCGGACCGTCCTCGGAATCGACCCGGAAGCCAGGGAATGAAAACCATTGTCACCCGGTTGAGAGGGGCATGAAGAAGAACCTGCACCCCTCGTACCGTCCGGTCGTCTTCCGCGACCCGAGCGCCGGCTTCGCCATCCTCACCCGCTCGACCCTGACGAGCAGCAGGACCGTCGAGTGGGAGGACGGCAGGACCTACCCGGTCGTGGACGTCGACGTGTCGTCGGCCAGCCACCCGTTCTACACCGGCCGCAGCCGCGTCCTCGACACCGAGGGCCGCGTCGAGCGCTTCAACCAGCGCTACGGCAGGAAATGACAGCCGAAGCTTGACCCGCCCCTGTCCGCTCCCTGCCTTCCGGCCGGAGCGGCCGGGGGTTTCGGCATGTCGTGCCAAGGACGCGCGAGGCGGGCATGCTGGGGCTACTGGTGGGTACAAGGCTTTCACCGGCGTGGGAGCAATGGTGATCGCGATGGGTCTCTCTGGAAGGGAACGCCGCCTCCTCGCTGAGATCGAGCAGGGCCTCGAACGGGACGACCCCGAGCTGGCCCGGCGCGTGGCGGCGATCAACAGGATCGAGTCCGACGGAATCGAGTATCCGCATGCCTGCGGTGACCGGCTACGAGTGTGGGCGCTGACCCATGTCTGGATCATCTTCGGAGTGGCCGCCGCCGTGATCCTGCTGCTCCTGCTGGCCGTGCTCACCACCTGACGACCGGGCGCGGCGGCGTCTGAGCACCGCCAGGTCCACGGCGGCCACCACGGCCACCGCGGCGGCGATGGCGGCCTCCCAGACCCACACCTGCTGTCCCGTGGACATCGCGCGGGTCACGAAGAAGACCGCCGCGACCACGGCGACCACCAGGGCGATCCACGACAGGATGCGCCTGGCGCGCAGCGGACTGCGCGCGGTCACCGGCTCGGAGCCCTCGCGGTCACGCAGCCACATGCCGCTCTCCTCTCAGGCCAGGCACCGCAGCGCGGCGGCGACCCGCGGGTCGAGCCCGTCGGTCGGCAGCCGCCCCACGGTCGCCTCCACGAACTCCGGGTACGACAGCGACGCGCTGCCCTGGTCGACGCTCACCCAGATCTGCTCGGCCGTCTGCTCCACCTGCGCCTTCGAGTCCTGCTCGGCCAGCACGAACCGCCCGACGGCCACCCGCCAGAACGTCCGGTGGTCGATCTCCTCCTGCGAGACCGGCGCGCCGACGTCATCGGCGTGGGTGGCGTACTCGGAGTCGTAGTGGAAGGTCTGCAACCCCACCGGGTACGGGCCCGCCATCGTGTCGATCGTCGCGTCGCGGCCGAGTGCCCGCATGCGTTCGCGCGTCTCGCCGTTCTTGGTGCGCCACTCCTGGAGCACCGTCTCGACGGGCACGTCACGACGCTGCCGTACGGACCACTCGTTGAAGTCGTTGAACCCGGTCACCCCCTCGGCCGCCACCCGGGTCAGCAGCTCCTGCACGGTGCCGTCGAGGCAGGCGTGGTTGTACGCCTCCTCACCCGCCAGGTGGGCGAGCACGTCCCGGACCGACCACCCGGCACAGCGGGACGGACGCGCCCAGCCCGCCTCGTCGAGCCCGTCGAAGAACCGGTCGAGCCGGGCCGCCTCGGTGTCGAAGATGTCGAACGGGTCGAACTCTCGGAGCAGCTCCTCAGCCATACACCGGACGTACCCCTCACGCCTCGACTTTCACGGCCAGGGAGCCCAGAGCCGACCTGGCCTGCTCGTACTCGGCGCGGCAGGAAGGGGCGCGCTCGGCCGGAACCCAGCCGCCCTTGGCGATGCGGGCGTACTTGACGGGGTCGGCGCCGTACAGCAGGCAGGCGAACGTGGCGGAGGCGGCCGTCCCCGACAGGTGGTCCGCGTCGGTGTGGGCGGCCAGCAGGTGGCGGGCCTCGGCGGCGGCCACCACGTGCCCGCCGTCGCGCGCGGCGAGCGTCAGCGCGGCGAACCGGTCGGCCTGCTGCTCGTCGGCGGGCAGGCCGTTGAGCGCGGCCAGGGCGTGGCCGAGCTGGTGGTGGTAGAGGGCGGCCAGCGCGCCGTCCACGCGGCCGGTGGTGGTGCGCCGGTCGGCCTCCTCGGTCTCGGAGATGCCGGTGAGCGTCCGGTCGATCTTGTTGACCAGGGAGTAGCAGATCGTGATCCGCCGCTTGCCGCCGTCCCAGCGGGCGCGGGGGGCGTCGCAGCCGCGGGCCACGACCTGGACCCCGCCGAGCCGGGGCCCCAGCGCGCCGCTGTCCTTCAGGAGCTTCCTGGCGTGTTGCTCGCGGGCCGTGCCGGCGGGTTCGTAACGCACCGAAGGCGCCGCCCCCAGCGTGCTCGTCAGGCTCAGGACGAGGGCGATCAGGGGGTTGGGCATATAAGGCTCCTGTCGGATCGACGCGCTGTCCGTGAGGCGGCGTGCCGCCTCCTTTGCAAATGGGACAGTCCATGCGGCGATCCGGTGATCGATAAACCCCGGTGCGGGTAAAGGAATCCGGAAAAGCCGAAGGCCCGGCTCCCACCAGGGGAACCGGGCCTCAGACGATCAATTACCGGTGGTGCCAGGAACGGTAGACCTTGACGTAGTCGCGACGGCTCTCGGAGCCGTTGAGCTCGTCGTTGCCCTCGTAGACGGCCTTGAACGTGCCGCTCTTCCAGGCGCGGGTCTTGGCGGAGAACTTGCCGCCCCACTTGGTCGTGGTGGAGGCGACCCACTTCCAGCCGCTGGAGCCGTCGGCGCGGTAGTAGACGCTGACCTTCTCGCCGCGCAGGCCCTCCCAGCCTTCGTCATCGACCTGAAGGCGACCGGAGAAGTAGATCGAGCGGCCCTGACGGACCTTGTAGGGGTCGGCCGTGAAGCGCGAGACGCGGGTGTCGGCCTTGCCCTTCTGGATCTCGACGTTGAAGAACGCGGAGTCGGTGGCGACCTGCTTGTTGTCCTTGTCGAAGGCCACAGCGGTGGCCTTCCACTTGCCGGCGAAGTCGCCCTCGTTGAACGGGACGGCGAAGCGCCAGCCCTCAAGGTCCTTGACGTCCTTGGCGCGGAAGGTGCGGAAGTTGCCCTCCGGCGCCACGCTCAGCGTGACCTTCTGGACGTCGGAGCTGGCCCCGATGTCGAAGTACGCGGTGGTCTCGCTGCCGGCCTTCACCATGACCGGGTTGGGGGTGATGTCACGGATCTTGAGCTCCGTGGCGTGCTTGGTCGCGGTGGCGGAGGCGGCGCCCGCGCCGGAAACCAACATGGCCCCGCCGACGAAGGCGGTGATGATTCCTACTGCGATCTTTCTCATGAGGGTGCTGATTCCTCTCCCCGTATCGACTCGAAGCCGGCACCGGGGCGCGCCGGCTTCCTCTACTACTTTGAGGCACGAGTTGGGAAAAAGGTTCGCTAAAGATACAGAAAATATTTGATCACGGTCCTAACCAGGACTTATGCAAAAAAATCATTCAGCACTGCCGTGACCAACTACAGTCTGGCCCATGACAGACGTCTACGCGCTGGGCGAGCCGCTCGGCGTCGTCTCCAGCGGCCGGGTGCGGCACGAGAACGATGCCAGGCTGGACGTCTGCGGTCCCGAGTTCACCCTGGTCATCGCCCTGTCCAGGCTGGGTCACCGCTGCGCGTACGCCGGCCGGGTGGGGGACGACGAGCTGGGCGCCAGGGCGCTGACCGTGCTCAAGGGCGAGGGCGTCGACGTCGGGGACGTGCGGGTGGTCGAAGGGGCGCGTACCGGGATGGTGCTCAGGGAGGTGCGCGTCGGCCGCGAGCCGGTGACGGCCCAGTACCGCACCCGTTCGGCCGGGTCGCGGCTGTCGCCTGGCAACGTGCCGGTGGACCGGGTGGGCGCGGCGAAGATGCTGCACGTGACCGGCGTCACGGCGGCCCTGGGCATGGACGCGCTCGACGCCGTGCACGCCGCCATGAGCGCGGCGCGGACGGCCGGCGTCATGATCTCCTTCTCCGTCGACTACGTGCCCGAGCTGTGGCCCTCCGTCCGGGAGGCCGAGGAGGTGCTCGGCGAGCTGGCCTGCCGCTCCCACCTGCTCTTCCTCGCCCAGGACGAGCTGGACCTGGTCAAACCCGCCCTCACCCCCGAGCGCGAGGTCGTCGTCAACCGGGGTGTGAAGGGCGCCAGCGTGCGCGCCGACCGCATGCGTTACGACGTGACCGTCCCACAGGTTCCCGTGGTGGACATGGCGGGCTCGGGCGAGGCGTTCGCGGCCGGCTACATCAGCGCCGCGCTCGACGGTCTGACCCCGCAGGAGCGGTTGCAGCGAGGCGCGCTGCTGGGCGCGGCGGCGATGACGAGCGTGAGCGACTGGCAGGGTTTGCCGACCAGGGCGGAGCTGTGACGCAGAATTTCGCAACGGCTTGACGTGATTGCGCAAACATTTGACGGGCAATTGTCGTGCGGCACCCCGCATTTCGTCCGGCCGATACGCCGAAATTGCCGGGAAGGCCGTCCTGGGCGGGAGTGGGATCGCCGGGCGCGGGCTACGTAAGTGATCGCAAGCGCTTGCGTGGGAGGCCGTATAGTTTGCCCATGACGCGACGACTCGCAGAGGTGGCGAAGAAGGTCGGGGTGAGCGAGGCGACGGTCAGCCGCGTGCTCAACGGCAAGCCGGGTGTGTCCGACGCCACGCGCGAGGCCGTGCTGACCGCGCTCGACGTGCTCGGCTACGAGCGTCCCACCCAGTTGCGCGGCGACCGGGCCCGCCTGGTCGGCCTGGTGCTCCCCGAGCTGCAGAACCCGATCTTCCCCGCCTTCGCGGAGGTCGTCGGCGGCGCCCTGGCCCAGCAGGGCTTCACCTCGGTGCTGTGCACCCGCACGGTCGGCGGCGTCTCCGAGGCCGACTACGTCGACCTGTTGCTCCAGCAGCAGGTCAGCGGCGTGGTCTTCGCCGGCGGCCTCTACGCCCAGGCCGACGCCTCGCACGACCACTACGAGCTGCTGCACGAGCGCAAGCTGCCGACCGTCCTGGTCAACGCGGCCGTCGAGCGGCTGGACTTCCCGCAGGTCTCCTGCGACGACGTGGTGGCCGCCGAGATGGCCCTGTCCCACCTGCGCGCGCTCGGCCACGAACGCGTCGGCATGGTGCTCGGCCCGAAGGACCACATGCCCTCCCGGCGCAAGCTGGAGACGTTCGAGGCCGGGGGCGGCGACCCACGGCTCGTCGAGCACACGATGTTCTCCCTGGAAGGCGGGCACGCGGCCGCGGCCCGGCTGGTCAGGCAGGGGGTGACCGGCGTGATCTGCGCCAGCGACCTGCTCGCGCTCGGCACCGTCCGGGCGGCCAGGCGGGCCGGGCTCACCGTGCCGGGGGACGTCTCGGTCATCGGCTTCGACGACTCGGCGCTGATGAACTGCACCGAGCCGCCGCTGACCACGGTCCGCCAGCCGATCGACGCGATGGGCCGGGCCGCCGTCGACCTGCTGGTGGCCCAGATCGACAAGGCGGTCGTGCCCGCCGACGAGCTGCTGTTCGAGCCGGAGCTGGTGGTCAGGGCCTCGACGGCGCGGGCGCGCGGCTGACCGCTCCCGCGCTAGGCATATGCCCCGGATGTCGTTGTCTGCTGCGTCGGCCTCCATTAGGTTCGGGCAAATGTGGATCGAGCGGGCCCAGGAGCTCTACGAGCGTGGGATCTACGCCGGGGACGACGCGGCGCTCGCGACGTCCGACCGCGAGCTGGACGCGGTCGAGGCGGCGTTGTGCCTGGCCAGAGGCCGGGTCCTGCACGGGCGCGTGCTGCAAGGGGATGAGGCGGACCCGCGCGAGCTGCCGCTGTTCCAGCGGGCCACGACCCTGTTCAGGGCGCTCGGCGACCGGCGCGGGGAGGGCGAGGCGGCGTTCTGGGAGGGCTGTTTCCACCAGGTCGTCGAAGGCGACCTCGACCGGGCCGTTCCCCTGTTCGAGCGCGCCGGGGAGCTGGCCGCGGAGACGGGCGACCTCGCCACGCTCGCGGAGGTGCTCAGGCACCAGGGGATCGTCGCCCACCGGGCCGGGCGGCTCGACGAGGCGCGCGAGAGGCTGACGGAGTCGTCGCGGCTGCGGCGGGAGCTCGGGCATCCGGCGGGGGTCGCGTCCAACCAGGTCGGACTGATCCGCATCGCCGTCGCCCAGGGACGTCACGCCGAGGCGCTGGCGCTGGCCGACGAGGCCCGCGCGCTGGCCGAGTCGTGCGGCGCCGGCCGCATCGCCGCCCACGTCGAGGAGGCCCGCGCCATCATCCCCGCCTGACCACGCCCGGACCCGCCCCGGCCCCGCGGAGGGCGTGGTGCCGGTCAGCGGGTGCGGCGGGTGGGGGCGCGCAGCCATCCGTCGAGGGTGGCGCGGGCGGCGGCCCGCTCCTCGGGGAAGCGCAGCGCCCTGACCAGCGTCCACAGGACGGCCTGCAAGGTCCGCGCCTCCGTGAACACCGCCAGGGCCGGATCGTCGGGATCGGCGCCGTAGGCCCGCACGGCGGCGCGCCCGTCGAGCCGGACGGTCCTCAGCAGACAGGCCAGGTCCCAGCCCACGGGCGCGGACATGGTCTCCT
This sequence comes from Nonomuraea sp. NPDC047529, assembly GCF_040642995.1. Lineage (NCBI taxonomy): Bacteria > Bacillati > Actinomycetota > Actinomycetes > Streptosporangiales > Streptosporangiaceae > Nonomuraea > Nonomuraea sp. NPDC047529. Next base: position 142,484 of record NZ_JBEYTJ010000003.1, read on the forward strand.
CGAAGTCGTTCCACAGCGGGCCGCCGGGCGTGACCAGCAGGTTGCCCGGATGCGCGTCGCCGTGCACGGCCTGACCGCCGTCGGGCAGCCGGGCGGCCAGCCCGTCGCGGGCCTCGGCGAGCCGGGCCAGCACGTCCGGCTCCAGCTCGCCGGAGAGCAGCCCGAGCAGGTGCCGGGGCTCGTCGAGGACGGGCCCGAGGCGCGGCAGCGCGCCCGGAAAGCCGCGCAGCTCCTCGTGCAGCTCGCGCAGCGCCCGCCCGAACGCCTCGGGCGTCACCGCAGACCCGTCGTGTTCGGCGTGTTCGACGTACTGCCAGTACGACACCGGCGTCCCGCCGTGCTCGTGCACCCGCGCGGGCAGCAGGTCGCTCGGCGGCACGACCGGCGCCCCGCGCCCGTGCAGGAACGACACGACCGCCAGCTCCCGCCGCATCGCCTCCTCGGGCCGGAGCCGGGCCAGGGCGGTGACCGTGGGCACCCGCGCCACGACCGGCGCCGGCAGCAGGTGGATTCGGAGGTTGTAGGAGTCCGTCAGCACGACGGGCTCGCGCACCGTGATGCCGTGTTCCTCGGCCACCGCGACGGCGGCGGCCACGGCCTCGCCCGCGGAGATCGCCCGCGCGGCCCCGGCACGCTCAGGCCGACTCACGGACCACCAGCTCGGTCGGCAGGATCACCGGTTCCCGCGAGCCGCCCTCGAACAGCCCGAGCAGCAGCCGGACCATGGCCGCCGCCTGCTCGGCGATCGGATGCCGCAGCGTGGTCAGCGGCGGCTCGGTGTACTTGGCCGCCTCGATGTCGTCGAACCCCACCACCGCCACGTCGTCGGGCACCCGCCGCCCGGCCTGGCGCAACGCCTGGAGCGCACCGACGGCCATCAGGTCGTTGCCCACGAACACGGCGTCGAGCGCGGGGTCGTCGCCGAGGAGCTGGCGCATCGCGATCGCGCCCGACTCCCTGGTGAAGTCGCCCACGGCCACGATCGAGCGGCGGTCGGAGTCGCGCAGCACGTTGCGGTAGCCGGTCAGGCGGTCCTGGCCGGCGATCATGTCCTGCGGGCCGGCGATCGTGGCGATCCTGCGCCGCCCGGACTCGACCAGGTGCCGCACCCCCGCCTCGGCCCCGCCCACGTTGTCGTTGTCGACGAACGGGATGTCCACCGGCACGGCCGGCCGCCCGTACGAGACCACGGGGACGCGCAGCCGCGACAACGCGGACGGCAGCGGGTCGGCGCCGTGCATGGAGATCAGCATGACGCCGTCGACGTGGCCGCCCGAGATGTACCGCTCCACCCGGGCGTGGCTCTTGGGAGAGGAGGCCAGCATCAGCACGACCTGCTTGTTGACCGCCTCCAGCTCGTAGCTGGCCGATCTGATCGCCGTGGAGAACATCGGGTCCTCGGAGAAGACCCGGGTGCCCGGCTCGCTGACGACCAGGGCGATCGAGTCGGTGCGCTGGGTGACCAGGCTGCGCGCCGCCGAGTTGGGGATGTAGCCCAGCTCGTCGATCGCGCGCTGCACGGCGTCGCGGATGTGCGGCGCGACGGTCGTCTGGTTGTTGACGACCCTGGAGGCGGTCGCGCGGGAGACGCCCGCGCGGGCGGCGACCGCCTCCAGCGTCGGGCGTCTCATGACTGCACCAAGAGGGAGAGCACGGAAAAAATCTACAGGCCGTTCCTGCTGATCACGTCGCGGTACCACAGGGCGCTGTCCTTGGGCACCCGGGTCTGCGTCGCGTAGTCCACGTGCACGATGCCGAACCTGCGCCGGTAGCCCTCGGCCCACTCGAAGTTGTCGAGCAACGACCACACCAGGTAACCGCGCAGGTCGGCGCCCGCCTCGACGGCCCGGTGCACCTCGCGCAGATGCCCGTCCAGGTACGCCACGCGCTCGTCGTCGTGCACCCGCCCGTCCTCGACGCGGTCGTCGAAGGCCGCGCCGTTCTCGGTGACCATGAGCCCGACCTGCGGATAGTCCTTGGAGAGCCGGACGAGCAGCCGGGACAGGCCGTCGGGCACGATCGGCCAGCCCATCGCGGTGACCGGCGCGTCCGCCGTGGTGAAGCGCACGTCCTCCGAGCCCGGCCAGGCGGCGTCGGCGGGCAGCCCCGGGCCCGACTCGACCACGCACGGGTTGTAGTAGTTGACGCCGACCAGGTCGATCGGCGCGTTGATCAGCTCCAGGTCGCCGTCCTGGACGTGCGCGGTCCCGCCGTTGCGCGCCGCCGCCGCGAGGACCTCCTCCGGGTACGTGCCGTACACCGCCGGGTCTAGGAACTGCCTGGTCAGCAGGGCGTGGACGCGTTCTGCGGCGGCCGCGTCCGCCTCGCCGGCGATCGCCGCGGGGTCGTTGACCTGGGCCGGCGTGAGCACCGGCGCGGAGTTGACCACGAGCATGATGCTGCGCGCCCCGGCCGCCCGCAGCCGGCGCGCCGCCAGGCCGTGGCCGAGCATGAGGTGGTGGGCGGCGCGCATGGCCTCGCCGGGGTCGCGGCGGCCAGGGGCGTGGACGCCGTTGCCGTAGCCGAGGAAGGCCGACACCCAGGGCTCGTTGAGCGTCGTCCAGTGGGTCACCCGGTCGCCGAGCCGGTCGTGCACGGCCTGGGCGTAGTCGGCGAAGCGGTAGGCCGTGTCGCGGTCCGTCCAGCCGCCGTGGGCTTCGAGGGCTTGGGGGAGGTCCCAGTGGTAGAGGGTGACATAAGGCGAAATTTCGGCGGCTAGTAGTTCATCTACGAGTTTGTCGTAGAAGGCCAGGCCGCGCGGGTTGATCGGCCCCCTGCCGTCCGGCTGGACGCGCGGCCAGGCCACCGAGAACCGGTAGGCCCGCAGCCGCAGCTCGCGCATCAGCGCGACGTCGTCCTTGTACCGGTGGTAGTGGTCGCAGGCCATGTCGCCGGTGTCGCCGCCGGCCACTTTCCCGGGGGTGTGGGAGAAGGTGTCCCAGATCGACCGGCCCCGCCCGTCCTCCTTGACCGCCCCCTCGATCTGGTAGGACGCCGTGGCGGCTCCCCAGACGAATTCCTCGGGAAACTTCATCCCTTAACAGCTCCTTGCATGATTCCACCGATGATTTGCCTGCCGAACAGGGCGAAGACCGCCACGAGCGGCAGGACGCCGACCGCCGTGCCCGCCAGGCCCAGCACGTAGTCGTTGACGTATCCGCTGGCCAGCGTGGACAGGGCCACCTGGACGGTGGGGTTGTCCGGGTTCAGCACGACCAGCGGCCAGAAGTAGTCGTTCCAGGCCGACATGAACGTCAGCATGCCCAGCACGGCCGCCGCCGGCCGCGCGGCGGGCAGCACGACGTGCCAGAACAGGCCCCACGTCGTGCAGCCGTCCACCCGCCCGGCCTCCAGCAGCTCGTCGGGCAGCGCCCGGGTGAGGTACTGGGTCATGAAGAACACCCCGAACGCGTTGACCAGCGCCGGCACGATCAGCGCGTAGTCCGTGCCGGTCCACTCCAGCTTCACCATGAGCAGGTAGAGCGGGATGATGCCGAGCTGGGCCGGGACCATCATGGTGGCCACGGTGATCACCAGCATGGCGTTCCTGCCCCGGAACCGCAGCTTGGCGAAGGCGAACCCGGCCAGCGTCGAGAAGAACATCACCGCGACCGCGATCGAGCCCGCCACGATGACCGAGTTCAGCAGCGCCAGCCCGAAGGGCACGGTGTCGAACACGCGGGAGACGTTGGCCAGGAAGTTCCCGCCGGGCAGCAGCGGCGGCGGGACCTCGGCCAGCGCCGAGTTGTGCCGCGAGGCCACCACCACGCTGTAGTAGAGCGGGAAGGCGGAGAAGAAGGCGACCGCGATGAGGGTCAGGTAGCGCAGTCTCATGTCGTGCCGCCCTTCACCCGGCGGCTGATCAGGAAGTTGATCCCGGCGACGGCCACCACGACCAGGAACATCAGCCAGGACGCCGCCGAGGCGTACCCGAAGTCGAACTTGGTGAAGCCCTGCTCGTAGACGAACAGCGCGAGCGTCTGGTACTGGCGGTCCGGGCCGCCGCTGGCCGCGCCGCCGCCCGCGCCGCTGCTCTGACCGAACAGCAGCGGCTCGGCGATGATCTGCATCGCGCCGATCGTGGAGACGATGACGACGAAGATGATCGTGGGCCGGATCATCGGGATGGTGATCCGGCGGAGCTGGGTGAAGCTGCTCGCGCCGTCGAGGGTGGCGGCCTCGTACAGCTCGCGCGGCACGGCCTGCATGGCGGCCAGGAAGATGAGCGCGTTGTAGCCGGTCCAGCGCCACATGATCATCACGGAGAGCGCGATGTGCGAGGTCGCGGTGCCGGCCGCCCAGTCGATGTTCCCGATGCCGAACCACGACAGCACCCAGTTGATCAGCCCGAAGTCGCGGCCGAAGAGCTGGCTGAAGATCACCACCACGGCCACCACGCTGGTGACGTTGGGCAGCAGCATCGAGATGCGCAGCAGCGTCTGGAAGCGCAGCCGCCGGTTCAGTAGATGGGCCAGCCAGACGGCCAGCAGGAGCTGCGGCACGGTGGACAGCACGCCGATGGACAGCGTGTTGAACGTGGCGTTCCAGAAGTAGCCGTCGGCCAGCAGCGTCTGGAAGTTCTTCGCGCCGACGAAGGTGTGCTCCTCCGACAGCAGGGTCCAGTCGTGCAGGCTGACCCAGGCCGTGTAGATGAGCGGGAACAGCCCGAAGGCGCAGAACAGCAGGAAGAAGGGGGCGACGTAGGCGTACGGCGACACCCTCACGTCGAGGGTGTGCCGGACGCTACGCCGCCGGCGCCGGGTCGGCACCGACAGCGGGAGCGTGCTCATCTGATCTTCTGGACGTCCTGGAGAACCTGCGCCCACGCCTCTTCCGGCGTCTGCTTGCCCTGCTCGACCCGGCCGAGCCCGTTACCGATCGCCACCCGGACGTCGGCCTCCTTCGGGCCGAGGTGCTGCGGCTTGAGGGCCTTGGCGGCGTCGGAGTAGATCTTGCCGATGGGGGCGTCGCCGAAGAACGGCTTGGTGAAGTTCTGGATCGAGGGGTCGTCGTACAGCGCCGGGATCGACGGGAACGTGCCCTCCTCCTTGAACACCTTGGCCTGGTTCTCCTTGGAGGTCAGGAAGTCGATCAGCTCGGCCGCCTCCTTCGGGTGCTTGCTCTGCTTGGGCACCATCAGGTGGGAGCCGCCGCTGTTGCCCGAACCGCCCGGCACGGTCGCGATGTCCCACTTGCCGGAGGCGTCCTTGGCCTGCTCCTGGATGAACCCGGTCATCCAGGCCGGACAGATGATCGTGGCGAACGAGCCCTTGGCGAAACCGGTGTTCCACGGCGGGGTGAAGGCGGCCAGCTTGGCGGTCAGGCCCTCCTGGGTGAGCTGGTTGGACAGGTCCCACGCCTTCTTCACGTCGGGGTTGCTGTCCACGATGATCTTGTCCTGGGCGTCGTACAGGCCGACGGGGGCCTGGTTGACCATCGCGCGGAAGATCTCGCCGGGGGAGTCGACGAACTTGGCGTCGGCGACCTTCGCGGCGCCGAACTTCTTGCCGGTCTCGATGTACTGCTCCCAGGTGGGCCAGAGAGCGCTCACTTCGGCTCGTCCGCTCGGCAGCCCGGCCTTCTTGAACAGGTCCTTGCGGTAGCACATGGCCAGGCCGCCAACGTCGGTGCCGAGGCCGAGGAGCTGCTGCCCGTCCTTGCTGAGGCCCTGTTGCCACTTCCAGTCGAGGTAGTCGTCCTGGCGCTTGTCGAGCCCGTACTGCTTGAGGTCGACGAACTTGCCGGGCTGGGAGGTGAACGTGCTGATGTAGCCCACCTCGACGGCCTCGACGTCACCCGCGCCGGCGTTCGTGGCCAGGCGCTTGACCAGGTTGTTGTGGTGGTCGTTGAACTGGGTGACGGCCTCCACGACCTCGATGTTCGGGTGGGTCTTCTTGTATTCCTCGTAGAGCGGTTTGAAGCCGAAGTCCCCGAAGAGGCCGACGGACAGCTTGATCTTCTCGCCGGGCTTGGCGCTCGCCTCCGTGGCGGGGCTTCCGCCGCCGCTGCCGCAGGCCGTCGCCAGCGCGAGCAGGGACGCGGTGAGCACGGGCACGGCGAGCCGCCGGATACGAGGGGTCATGGAAACCCTCCTGGGTAGAACGGGGGATGTGAGAGAGCGCTCTCTCGTCAGATTCGCGGCCTCTGTGCCGCCCTGTCAACGGGGTCTGCATAACGATCGGCGTTACCAGGAGAGCGCGTTCAGGGCAGCCTGGAGGTGTGGGGTAGGGTGCTGCAACGCCTCCGACCGGACCGAGGAGCAGCCCGCCTTGACGAGCGACCTTCCGCCCGAGACCCTGCCGGTTCCGCTCCCGGGCGCGACCGTCACGCCCGTCGTCAGCCGGCTCGACGACGAGCACGACGCGGTCACGTTCCGGTGGCACGGCCCCGCCGGCGAGGTGCGCGTCCTGGCCGGCAGGCTGCGTCCCGACGGCGCCGACGCCCTGCTGGAGCTCGGGCCGGACCTGTGGAGCCGCACCTTCCGCGTGCGGCGCGGCTGGCGCGCCTCCTACCACCTCCAGGTGGACGGCGCGCAGGTCGCCGACCCGCTCAACCCCCGCCGGTGGCGCGGTTTCTCGATCGCCGAGACGACCCCGTCGTCACCGTGGCTGGTCCCCGGCCGGCGCCGTCACGAGCTCGTCCGCGAGCCCGCCGGGTTCCGGTACGAGCCCGCGCTCCCGCCGGTCGCCTCGCTGGTCGCGCTCGACGGCGAGGAGTGGACCGAGGACCTGCCCGTCGTCCTCGACAACCTCATCGAGGCCGGCCGCATCCCGCCGGTCCGGGCCTGGCTGGTCGAGTCGGGCCCCGACCGCGTGGCCCGGCTCACCTGCGATCCCGGCTTCGTGGACGCGCTGCCCCACGACGGCTTCACCGTGATCGCCGGTCAGAGCCTCGGCGGGCTCACCGCCGTCTACGCCGCCCACCGGCATCCCGGCAGGTTCGCCGCGGCGGTGTCGCAGTCGGGCTCGTTCTGGTGGCCGGACGGCCCCGAGCCCGAATGGCTGACGGGCGAGCTGGCCAGGGGCCCGGTGCCACGCGTGCACCTCCAGCTCGGCAGCCTGGAGGACGACGCCATGCACGGCCCGACCGAACGGCTGCGAGCCGTCCTCGGCGCGGCGGCGGACTACCGGGAGTTCGCGGGCGGTCACGACCGCTACTGCTGGCGCGACCGCCTGGGGGACGCCCTGATCGCCGCCTTCGCCGGATTCCGGGGCCCTACGACCGGGGGCTGAGCACGCGGCCCACCATGCGGGCGTACATGCGGCCGGGGCTCGGCGCCTCGGTCAGGAAGCCGGGCAGCATCGGCAGCCCGACGGCGAAGGGGGCCAGCCGCTCGTACAGCTCGTCGGCGTCGGCGGGACGGTTCTCCGGCTGCTTCTCCAGCAGCTCGGCCAGGAGCGCGCCCAGCTTGTCGGGAAGGCCGGGGATGGCCGGCGGACGCTCCTTGACCTGCTGCTCGAACACCACGTAGTCGGTCGGCCCGGTGAACAGCTGCCGCCCGGTCAGCATCTCGTGCAGGACGCAGCCGAGCGAGTACAGGTCGCTGCGCGGCTCGGCCACGCCGTGCTGGATCTGCTCGGGAGCCATGTACGCCGGCGTGCCGAGGATCTGGCCGATCCGGGTGAACGTGGTGACGTCGGCGTCCCGCAGCAGCGCGAGCCCGAAGTCGAGCACCTTGACGCTGCCGTCGGGGCAGAGCATGAGGTTGGTCGGCTTGAGGTCGCGGTGGCAGATCGCCAGGGCGTGGGCCGCCGACAGCACCGCGCACGCCTGGGCCGCGATGGCCGCCGCCCACGGCACCGGCAGCGGGCCGTGCTCGCTGACCACGTCGGCCACCGTGACGCCCTCGATGAACTGCATGACCTGGTAGAGCCGCTGCTCGTGGGTGCCGAAGTCGTACAGTACGGGCGCGCCCGGATGCTCCAGCCTGGCCAGGATGCGCGCCTCGCGGATGAACCGGCGTTCCAGCTCGTGGTCGGGGCCGCTCGGCAGCCTGAGCAGCTTCACCGCGACCCTGCGATCGAGGTGGCGGTCGTGGCCCGCGTAGACCGCGCCCATCCCGCCCTGCCCGAGGGGGAGGTCGTCGAGCTCATAGCGGTCGCCGATGACCATTCGCCCCTCCACGCAGCCTTTCGGGAAAAACTACACCGTCAGGACTGCGGGTGCAGATGGCCGTCGGCCAGCCCGTCGAGGCCGAGCCTGATCAGGGTACGGCCCAGCGTCGAGGTCTCGCGCAGCGCGTCCTCCAGCACGGCCAGTTGCCTGAACGCCTCCCCGTACGCCTTCTGCTCCTTCAGCGACAGCCTGGGCACGCGGGTGCGGCGCACGTCGAACCTGCTGGAGCCGGTGGTCACCCGGCCGCCCGCGGCCCGCAGGAACCCGGCCAGGAAGTCGGGATCGAGCCTGCGGGCGTCGACCCGGTAGAGGGTCAGGTGGGGGCCGAGCACCGCGCCGCCGTCGGCGATCACCCGCACCCCCGAGTAGGAGGCCACCACGTCGCCGGGACGGATCACGATCAGGCCCGGCTGCATGCCGGTCAGGCCGGAGGGCGCGCCGCCGGTCAGCACGTCGTCGGCCGTGAGCACGGCCACGTCGCCGCCGTCGGCGGCCATCTTGGGCGGCGCCTGCGACATGCTCACCAGCCCCTCCTTGATCAGGTCGCCCAGCGTCGTGGACGGCTGGTCGAGCGGCTGGTCGAGCACCTTCAGGTCGGGCGGGACGGCGGCGGCGGCGAGGAAGCGGTCGCGCGCCTGCGCGAAGGCCCGGCCCACGTCGTCGCGGCGCTGGTGGCGGGCCGGGGTCATGTCGACCTCGTCGGCCAGCAGGTCGATGATCCGCACGGTCTGGTCGGAGCGGTCGTCGAGGTAGGCCAGCCAGGCGGGCTCGACCGGCGACAGGTCGGCCGTCGCGTCGAGGATGAGCACCTCCGACGGCGGCCGCTCGCCCGCTCTCGGCCGGCGCAGCAGCCACAGGTCGGAGCCCGGCAGCGCCACCACCGCGCGCAACGCTCCGGCGCGCAGCAGGTTGGCCCTGATCCGGCGGCCCGCCTTGCGGCTCGCGGCGGCCGGCGGCATGAGCACCGCGACCAGGCCGCCGGGCCTGACGTGGGTGAGGCAGTGCTGGACCCAGGCCAGCTCGGGCTCGCCGCGCGGCGGCAGGCCGTGCTCCCAGCGCGGGTCGCCGGTCAGCTCCTCGTAACCCCAGGCCCGCTCGTTGAACGGCGGATCGCACACCACGGCGTCGGCCTTGACCTCGGGGAAGCCGTCCAGCCGCATGGAGTCGCCGGCCACGATGTCGGCCTGGATGCCGCGCAGCCGCAGGCGGGCCGCGGTGATGGCGGCCGAGGTCTCGCTGAGCTCCTGCCCGAGGACGCGGGCGGGGCCGCCCCGGCCCGCGGGCGGGTCGCCGTCGGCGGGCGCGGGGTCGCCGGGAACGGCTTCGGCGCGTTCCGGCACGGCGGACGGCGGCAGGAGCAGGGTGCCGACCCCGCAGGCGGGATCGAGGACGGTGGCGCCGTCGGCCCGGACGAGCCGCAGCATCAGCTCGGCCACGTCGTCGCGGGTGACCGAGAGCTGGCGGGAGTGGGCCTCCAGGTAACGCTCGCAGAGGAACTCGTAGGCCGTCAGCGGGTCGTGCCGCTCGGCCAGCTCCGTCACGAGCCCGGCCAGCTCGGGCTCCAGCTCGCTCTCTCCGCTGGTCAGCAACGTTCCAGCCTGGGCGACCAGATGGCCCAGCCGCAGATCGCCGGCGGCTTTCAGGCGTTGCCACACCCGATCTGCCAGCGAGACCTGGTAGGACTTCCCATAGCGGCGCAGCCAGGACTCGACCTGCCGCAGCGAGAACAGCGGCTGGTTCGCGGTTCCGCCGATCGGTTGGGGGAAGTCGTCGTGGCGGCGGCGCCAGTTGCTCACCGCGGCACGCCCGACACCGGCGAGCCGGGCGATGTCCCCGGCGTTCACGGTCGGGTCGTGGCTCATGAAACCCACAGTAGTTCACAAGAGTCTTCAGCGCATCTGCTTGTGAAGTCTTTCAACCAATGATTTACTGCTGGGTATGAAGCACAACATCCGCTATGCCGCCGGATCAGACGTGGGCCGCCGCAGGGAGCAGAACGAGGACTCCGGCTATGCGAGTGGCCGGTTGCTCGTGGTTGCCGACGGCATGGGCGGGCACGCGGCCGGCGAGCTGGCGAGCTCGGCGGCGATCGCCGTCATGCGCGAGCTGGATGCCACGCTTCCCGAGACCGGCTCCGACCTGGAGGCGGCCTTGGAGGGCGCCGTGCACGAGGCGGCCCGCAGGCTGGTCGAGCTGGCCGACATCGACCCGGCCCGCCGGGGGATGGGAACCACGGTCACCGCCCTGCTGTGGGACGGCTACCGGTTCGCCCTTGCTCATCTCGGTGACTCCCGCGGATACCTGCTTCGTGATGGCGCGCTCTATCAGATGACCAAGGATCACACACTTGTGCAGTCGATGGTGGACGAAGGGCGGATAACGGAGGATCAGGCCGCCGTACATCCCCGGCGGTCCATGGTGCTGCGCGTCCTGGGCAGCGAGGGCAGGGCCGAGCCGGACATGGCGCTGCGCGAGGCCGAGCCTGATGATCGCTACCTCCTCTGCTCCGACGGGCTCACGACCGTGCTCGGGCCCGAGGTCCTGCACGAGGTGCTGACCACGGTGGCAGACCCGGCGGCCGCCGTCCAGCGGCTCATCGACCTGGCGAACGAGGGCGGCTCGCCCGACAACGTCACCGTGATCGTGGCCGACGTGGTGGCGCCGGGCGCGGGTGAGGTGAGCGTCTACCGAGTGGGCGCGGGGGCCTGACGGGCGATACCGCTCGTCACAGCAGTCACATGCGTCCCAATGCCGAAATTTGGGCCCATTAATAGACACTTTCTGAATGATTCGAGCAAATTCGCGATGGCGCTACTACAGTCCATCGTGATTTGTCGGTTTTTCGGGGAGGAGTCACCCTGGACCCGATCGCGGACGCGCTGCTGAAGCAGGTACGGCAGGAAGTCGGCTACAAGGAGAAGAGCGGCCAGAGCACCAAGTTCGGCCAGTGGTACGCGGATCGCGTCCAGGACACCCAATACCGCAACGCCCCCTGGTGTGACATGTTCATCGCCTGGGCAGCCGACAGAACCGGCCTCAGTCCGTACGTCGGGCAGTTCGCCTGGACGCCGTCCCACGCGGCCTGGTTCATCAAGCAGAAGGCCTGGGCGCAGCGGCCCGAGCCCGGCGCTCTGGTCTTCTACGACTGGAGCGGCGGCAAGAGCTACAAGGGCGTCGACCACGTCGGGATCGTGGAACGGGTCGAGGGCAAGAAGATCCACACCATCGAGGCCAACGTCGACCGTGTCTGGCTCAAGCGCAAGGTCAGGGACACCGACAAGGTCGTCGGCTACGGGCTTCCCCGGCTGGTCAAGGCCGGTGCCGACCAGGCGGCCGAGATCCGGTCGACCGAGCGTCCGTTCGTGCCCGCGCCGCGCACGGAGGTGGGGCGGTCCTCGCCTCTGGACGTCCTGGGGACGCCGCCCGCGCTGCTGGTCGCGATGGTGCTGGTGACCGTCGTGCTCTCCTTACGCGTGACGGGCCGCCGCCGCGGCACCCACCGCCGCTTCGGCTGGCCCCGCCCCTGGAACGCGCCAGAAGACCGCAGCGCCGGCCGCCCCGGCCTGGACGACCGCCGTACCGTTGATGGCCCACGTGCCGCGCGCATCGGGGATGGCGAGGACTGGGCGCCTCGCGTGACCGTCCTCGCGCCCGATCAGGCGCCGCAGGACGCCTCCCGCATCCGCGTGGGCACCACCCCGCCCCGGCAGCGGGTCGCGGCGGGCGCGGGACGCCCGGCGGCCGGCCGCACCCCCACCACCCGCCGCAAGCCCTACACCCCCAAGAACTGACCTCCCCGGGGACGGGCCCCTCCCAGGGGCGCAACCATCGGGGCCGCCCTCGAAGTGGGTCAGGTGGTGAGGTCGAGGATCACCTTGACGTCGCCCGGGTGGTGGACGAAGGCGTCCTTGGCCTGGCTGAGGGGGACGCGGCGGGTGATCAGGCGTTCGAGCCAGGTCCGGTCCGCCTGGGCCAGGGCGGTCGCGGCGTCCCGGAAGTGGCGGAGGTTGGCGTTGACCGTGCCGAAGATCGCGTCGTTCTCCAGGACGATGTCCCGGTTGATCTCGCTCACGTCCAGCCGGTGGGTGCGGCCGCCCGCCGCCAGCCCGGCCAGGCAGACGATCCCGGCCGCGGACGTGCAGGTCATGGACTCCATGACGAGCTGCCCCACCCCGGTCCCCTCGATGATGATGTCCGGTTTGGCGTTGGCGAAGGCGTCCAGGCTGCTGCCCACGTGGTACGTCGCCCCCAGGTCGGCCACTAGCGCGGGCTTGGCCCCGCCCGCCGTCCGGTCCAGGACGTGCACCTCCAGCCCCCGCTGCCGTCCCAGCAGCGCCGCCAGCAGCCCGATCGGCCCCGCGCCGGTCACCAGCACCGTGCGCGGCTCGAACCAGGCGCGCGAGCCGATCCGCTCGATGTGCTCCCACGCCTTGGCCACCACGGACGTCGGCTCGACGAGCATGCCCACGCTCTCCAGCGAGGGGTCGAGGCGCACGGCGTACCCGGCCTCGACGGTCCACCGCTCGGCGGCGTAGCCGTCGATCTCCTTGATGCCGCGTTCGGTGTAGCGGCCGTTGCGGCACATGTCGAACTCGCCGCGCGCGCAGGCGCCGCACGGTTCGGGGTCGGGACGGCGTACCACGCCCACGACCAGGTCGCCGGGGGAGAAGGCGGACCCGTCGGGGACCTGGAGCACCCGGCCGAGCGACTCATGGCCGATGATCATGCGGCTCCGGCCGGGCGGCGCCCAGCCGTACTCGCCGTCCGCCAGTTCCCGGTCGGTCCCGCAGACCCCCAGGGCCAGCCCCTGGACGAGCAGCTCCCCGGGGCCCGGTTCCGGATCGGGCACCTCTTCCACCTCAAGCATCCCCGGCCGGCCCGGCTCGAACGTCAACGCGCGCATCGGCGTCACCCCCTGGGGCAGTCCTTACCCAGACCGGAAGGAGCTACGAGGACGTCCTACTATCGAAATAGTTGGACGTCCTAGTATCTTTCGCAGGAGGGGTCCCCTCACAAAGGAGTGATCAGGCGTGCACGTTCCGGCGTACCCTGTCCGTTTCGTGACCGCCGCGGCGCTGTTCGACGGCCATGACGCGGCGATCAACATCATGCGGCGCATCCTCCAGACGCAGGGGGCAGAGGTGATCCACCTCGGCCACAACCGGTCCGTGGACGAGATCGTCACGGCCGCCCTCCAGGAGGACGTCCAGGGCGTGGCCATCAGCTCCTACCAGGGCGGCCACGTGGAGTTCTTCACCTACCTGGTCGAGCTGCTGCGCGAGCGCGGCGCGGGCCACGTGAAGGTGTACGGCGGCGGTGGCGGCGTGATCGTCCCCGAGGAGATCGAGCTGCTGCACGAGCGGGGCGTCACGCGCATCTTCTCGCCGGAGGACGGCCAGCGGTACGGCCTGCCCGGCATGATCAACAAGCTGATCGAGGAGTGCGACCACGAGCTCGGCGACCCGCCGCCCCTGGAGGCCGTGCTCTCGGGCGACCAGGCGGCGCTGGCCCGCGCGATCACCTTCATGGAGTCCGGACGCGCCTCGGCCGAGCTGGTCGAGGGGCTGAAGGCCGCGGTGGCCGTCCAGGAGCGCCCGGCGCGCGTGCTCGGCATCACCGGCACGGGCGGTTCGGGCAAGTCGTCGCTCACCGACGAGCTGGTCCGCCGCTTCAGGGTGGACAACGACGACAAGCTGCGCATCGCCATCCTCGCCATCGACCCGACCCGCCGGCGCGGCGGCGGCGCGCTGCTCGGCGACCGCATCAGGATGAACAGCCTGGGCCCCCAGACGTACTTCCGCTCGCTGGCCACCCGCGGGGCCGCCAACGAGGTCCCGGCCTGCCTCGACGACGTGGTCACCGCCTGCCGCGCGGCCGGCTACGACCTGGTGATCGTGGAGACCCCGGGCATCGGCCAGGGCGACGCCGGCATCGTCCCGCACGTGGACGTGCCCATCTACGTCATGACCCCCGAGTTCGGCGCCGCCTCCCAGCTGGAGAAGATCGACATGCTCGACTTCGCCGAGGCCGTCGTCATCAACAAGTACGAGCGCCGCGGCGCCGAGGACGCCCTGCGCGACGTACGCCGCCAGCTCGTGCGCAACCGGGAGGCGTTCGGTCAGTCGCCCGAGGACATGCCGGTCTTCGGCACGATCGCCGCCCGCTACAACGACGCCGGCGTCACCGCCCTCTACCAGCACCTCAAGGGCCTGCTGCTGGAGGACGTCGGGCCGGGGCTGCTGCCCGTCGTGACCGAGCGCACCTCCAAGGCGGCCGCGGCGATCGTCCCGCCCGCCAGGGCCCGCTACCTGGCCGACATCGCCGAGTCCGTCCGGACCTACCACGCCGAGACGCTGGCCCAGGCGGAGGTCGCGCGCCGCCGTCAGCAGCTCGCCGCCGTACAGGAGCTCCTGGGCGGCGAGGACGCCCGGCTGGCCGGGCTCGCCGAGCAGGCCGAGGGGGAGCTGAGCGAGGAGAGCCGCCGCCTGCTCGACGGCTGGCCCGCGGTCAAGGAGGCGTACAGCAGCGACGAGCTGGTCGTGAAGATCCGCGACCGGGAGATCCACACCCCGCTCTGGCGCGAGACGCTCTCCGGCAATCGCATCCCGCGGGTGGCCCTGCCGCGCTTCAGCGACCACGGTGACCTGCTGAGGTTCCTGCGCTCGGAGAACCTGCCGGGGTCGTTCCCGTTCACCGCCGGGGTGTTCCCGTTCAAGCGCGACGACGAGGACCCGACCAGGATGTTCGCCGGGGAGGGCGACCCGTTCCGCACCAACCGGCGCTTCAAGCTGCTGTCGGAGGGCCAGCCCGCGACCCGGCTGTCCACGGCCTTCGACTCGGTCACCCTGTACGGCCACGACCCCGACCTGCGTCCCGACATCTACGGAAAGGTCGGCACCTCGGGGGTGTCCATCGCCACGCTCGACGACATGAAGGTGCTCTACGACGGGTTCGACCTGGCGGCGCCCAACACGTCGGTGTCCATGACGATCAACGGCCCGGCGCCCACCATCCTGGCCTTCTTCCTCAACGCCGCGATCGACCAGGCCCTCGACCGCTTCCGCGCCGAGCAGGGCCGCGAGCCCGACGAGCAGGAGGCCCGCGACCTGCGCGCCCGTACGCTGGCCACGGTCAGGGGCACGGTCCAGGCCGACATCCTGAAGGAGGACCAGGGGCAGAACACCTGCATCTTCTCCACCGAGTTCTCGTTGCGGATGATGGCCGACATCCAGGAATGGTTCATCCAGAACGCGGTCAGGAACTTCTACTCGGTCTCGATCTCCGGCTACCACATCGCCGAGGCGGGGGCCAACCCGATCAGCCAGCTCGCGTTCACGCTGGCCAACGGGTTCACGTACGTGGAGGCGTACCTGGCCAGGGGGATGCGGGTCGACGACTTCGCGCCGAACCTGTCGTTCTTCTTCTCCAACGGCATGGACCCCGAGTACAGCGTGCTCGGACGGGTGGCGCGCCGGATATGGGCGGTCGCCATGCGCGAGCGTTACGGCGCGGGCGAGCGCTCGCAGAAGCTCAAGTACCACATCCAGACCTCGGGCCGGTCGCTGCACGCGCAGGAGATGTCCTTCAACGACATCCGCACGACCCTCCAGGCCCTGATCGCCATCTACGACAACTGCAACAGCCTGCACACCAACGCCTTCGACGAGGCCGTCACCACCCCGTCGGCCGACTCGGTGCGCCGCGCGATGGCGATCCAGCTCATCATCAACCGCGAGTGGGGCCTGGCCAGGAACGAGAACCCGTTGCAGGGCTCGTTCATCATCGACGAGCTGACCGACCTGGTCGAGGAGGCGGTGCTGGCCGAGTTCGAGCGGCTGTCGGACCGCGGCGGCGTGCTCGGCGCGATGGAGACCGGTTACCAGCGCGGCAAGATCCAGGACGAGTCGATGCTGTACGAGATGCGCAAGCACGACGGCTCCCTGCCGATCATCGGCGTCAACACCTTCCGCAACCCCGGCGCCGAGCAGTCCGACCCGCACAAGCTGGAGCTGGCCAGGGGCACCGAGGAGGAGAAGCGCTCGCAGCTCGACCGCCTGCGCGACTTCCACGAGCGCAACCGGGCACAGGCGCCCGCGGAGCTGTCGCGGCTGCGCGAGGTCGCGATGTCCGACGGCAACGCGTTCGCGGTGCTGATGGACGCGGCCCGGGTCTGCTCGCTCGGCCAGATCACCGACGCCCTGTTCGAGGCGGGCGGCCAGTACCGGCGCAACGTCTAGCGATCACCCGCGGCCGGTACCGGTGATGCGCGGGCCCGGTACCGGCGTGACGTCGAGCGGTGCGTGGCGCCGGGCCGGGCTGCCTGGCGGGGGAGATCGCGCCGCTAGGATCGCGGTCGGGGAACATCGCTATCAGGAGGCTTTCATGTCCGACGTCACTTTCAAGGGCAACCCGATCACCGTGGGCGGCGCCTTCCCGAAGCCCGGCGACGCCGCGCCCGCCTTCACGCTGGTCGGCACCGACCTGTCCGACCGCACGCTGGCCGACTTCGCCGGCAAGACCAAGGTGCTCAACATCTTCCCGAGCGTCGACACCGGCGTCTGCGCGGCCTCGGTGCGCCGCTTCAACCAGGTCGCGTCCGAGCACCCCGACGCGGTCGTGCTCTGCGTCTCGGCCGACCTGCCCTTCGCCCAGAACCGGTTCTGCGGCGCCGAGGGCCTCGACAAGGTGACCATGCTGTCGCTCATGCGCGGGCGTGAGTTCCTCACCGACTACGGCGTGGCCCAGGAGTCCGGCCCGCTGGCCGGCCTGGCCGCGCGCGCGGTCGTCGTGCTCGACGCCGACGACAACGTGGTCTACTCCGAGCTGGTGCCCGAGATCACCCAGGAGCCCGACTACGAGGGCGCGCTCTCCGCCCTCAAGTAGCCGACGCTCGGGCAGCCGGCTGTGGCCCCGGGTTCAGGCGGCGCGAAGGCGCTCGCCGAACTCGGCGGCCAGCTCCAGCAGGTGGTCGACGTCGGCGGCGGTGTGCTGGAGGTCCAGGATGACCTCGTGGACCCCGGCCTCCGCCGCCTGCGACAGGTACGCCGCGATCTCGGCGACCGTGCCGCTCCTCGGCGGGCTGCCGTCGGCGGTGACGACCGGGTTGGAGCGCAGGATCATGCGCAGGGCGTCCGGGTCGCGTCCGGCCTGCTCGGCGCTCTTCCTGACCGTCTTCCACATCGCGAGGAGCGCGGGGATCGGCAGCGCGGCCGTCAGCCAGCCGTCGCCCCTGCGCCCGATCCTGGCCAGCGCCTCCGGGGCGAACCCGGCCAGCAGCAGCGGCGGGCGGCGGGCCGGCTTGGGGTCGATGTGGCTGGGCGCGATCGTCCACAGCTCGTGCTCGAACGTCACGGGGTCCTCGCCCCAGATCGCCTCCAGGGCGTCGAGGGTGGCCTCGTAGCGTTCGGCCCGGCCTTTCCAGGGCACGCCCACGGCGGCGTACTCGTCGGAGGACCAGCCCAGGCCGAGGCCCGCGGCCAGGCGTCCGCCGCTCAGGTGGTCGATCGTGGTGAGCGAGCGGGCCAGCACCGGCGGGGGATACCAGCAGGCGTTGAGCGCGCTGGTACCCAGCCGCACGGACGACGTCACGGACGCGGCCACGGCCAGCACCGCGAACGGGTCGAGGAACACCCGATGGGCCTCGGGCACGCTGCCGTCGCCGCCGGGGTAGCGGTCCTTGGGGCGCAGCGGCGTCAGCAGCCGGTCGCCCGCCCACAGGGCGGCGAACCCCATGGCCTCTGCCTCGCGGGCCACCTGGGTCACGGCGGGCAGCGCGGCGAACCTGCCGTACTGCGGGACGGCGAGGCCGAGGTCCATGGGCGCGTCCTAGACCTTCCTGGCGACGCCGCACACGATGAGCGACGACTCCGGACGGTCCATGAAGTCGATCGTGTCCGTCTGGTCGGGATGCCACTCGGGCAGCCACACCAGGCCGGGCTCCAGCAGCTCGAAACCCTCGAACAGCTCCCTGATCCGGGCCCGGCTGCGCAGCGCCAGCCGCGCGGTGGCGTTGCGGTAGACCTCGGTGCCCGTGCTGACCGCGTCGGGACGGGCGTCGCTGGTGCCGTGGGACATGACCAGGTAACTACCCGGGGCCATGACCTCACGCAACGTCTTCAGGATCCCCTCGGGATCGTCGGACTCCTCGATGAAGTGCATGATCGCCACCAGCAGCACGGCGACCGGCCGGCTGAAGTCGATGGCCCGCAGCACCTCGGGGTCGCGCAGGATGTCGCCCGGATTGCGCAGGTCGCCCTCGACCACCGTGGTGTCGTCGCCGTGGCCGGTGAGCAGCGCCCTGGCGTGCACCAGCACCACGGGGTCACGGTCGACGTAGACGACGCGGGAGCCCGGCGCGATCTTGGCGGCCACCTCGTGCACGTTCCCCTGGGTCGGCAGCCCCGTGCCGATGTCGAGGAACTGCCTGATCCCGGCCTCGGCGAGGTGGCGTACGGCGCGGCCGAGGAAGGCGCGGTTGGCCCTCGCCGCCGCCCGTACCTCGGGCGCCACCGTGAGGATCCGCTCGGCCGCCTCCCGATCGACCGGGAAGTGATCCTTGCCGCCGAGGTAGTAGTCGTAGAGCCGTGCCACGTTCGGCGTGTTCGGATCGAAATCCGATGCCTCGTGCTCCAACCGTCGAGCCCCCGATCACAGAGTTTTAACGATCTTTACCGGGATTCTACGGATCTATACCGACATAAGAGTGGTGCTACGCATATTTCAGGAAAACGCAACCTAAGGTGGTGCCGTGGTCCACGATGACACAGGGGTGCCTGTGAAGGTACCCCGCGACGTCCGGCGGATCGTGTCGCTGGTGCCGTCGCTGACCGAGTCCGTGGCGGCGACCGTCCCGGAGGCGCTGGTCGGGGCGACGGACTGGTGCACGCACCCGGCCGGCCTGGACGTCGCCAGGGTCAGGGGCACCAAGAACCCCGATCTCGACGCCGTGCTCCGCCTGCGACCGGACGTCGTCCTGGCCAACGTCGAGGAGAACCGCGCGCCCGACGTCGAGGCCCTGCGCGAGGCGGGCGTCGCGGTCTGGGTGACCAGGATCGAGACGCTGGAGCAGGCGTTCGCCTCGCTGGAGCGCATGTTCGCGCACGCCTGCCGTACGGACCGCCCGGCCTGGCTGGATACCGCCCGCGAGGCGTGGGGCGCCCCCGCGCCCGGCCCGCGCCGCACCGCGATCGTCCCGATCTGGCGCCGCCCCTGGATGGTCGTGGGCCGCGACACCTTCACCGGGGACGTGCTGCGGCACCTCGGCGTGGACAACCTGTACGCCGGCCACGCCGACCGCTACCCCAAGATCCCGCTGCCCGAGCTGACCGGCAACCGCCCCGACCTGGTCGTACTGCCCGACGAGCCCTACGCCTTCAGCGCGGACGACGGCCCCGAGGCGTTCCCCGGCCTGCCCTGCGCGCTGGTCAGCGGCCGCCTGCTGACCTGGTACGGCCCCTCGCTCACCGAGGCCGCCACCATCCTGCCCGCCGCCCTGGCCTGATCACCCGACGGCGGCGGCCAGCGCGCCGTCCACGGCCGCGGGCGAGAGCACGTGCTCCATGACGATCACCGCCATGCCGGTTATCCCGGCCCGGTCGCCGAGCCTGCTGGGGACGATCTCCAGGTTGCGCGTCGTGTACGGCAGGCTTCGCCGGTAGACGACCTCCCTGATCCCGGTCAGGTAGTGCTCCCGCGTCTGCGCCATGTCCCCGGCCAGCACCAGCACGCCGGGGTTGAGCAGGCTGACCGCGGTGGCCAGCACCACGCCCAGCGTGCGGCCCGCCTCCTGGGTGCGCGCGATGGCCGCCGGGTCGCCGGCCTGCACCAGGCGCACGACGTCGCGGCTGGTCTCCTGGCCGAGGTCGGCCGCGAGGGCGTGCCCGCTGGCCAGGGAGGCCACGCAGCCGCGGGAGCCGCAGGTGCACACCCGGTCGTCGGTCTCCCGGATGCGGACGTGCCCGATGTTCCCGGCGGCCTCCTCGACGCCCCGGTAGATCTGCCCGTCGAGGACGATGCCGGTGCCGATGCCGGTGGACACCTTGACCAGGATCAGCGAGTCCGTCTCCCGCCAGGACGACCACCACTCGCCGAGCGCCATCGCGTTGGCGTCGTTCTCCACCAGGATGGGCACGTCGTACGTGCGTCCGATCGTCTCCCTGATCGGATGGTCGTCCCAGCCCGGCATCAGGAACGACCTGATCATCCGCCCGCTGGTGTGGTCGACCGAGCCGGGCAGGTCGAGCCCGATGCCGCACACCTCGCTCGCCGGCCGTCCGGCCCGGTCGAGCATGCGCTGGAACGCCTCGCGCACCCACGTCAGCACGGCCTCGGGCCCGCGGTCGATGCGCATCTCGGCGCGTTCCTCGGCCAACGGCCGGGCGGCGAGGTCGGTGAGGGCCACCCTGGCGTGGGTGGCGCCCAGGTCGGCCACGAGCACCAGCCGCCGGGCGGCGTCGACGTCGAGCACGGAGGGCGGCCGGCCACCGCCCGAGGCGCCGACGCCGGACTCGTGCAGGTAGCCGGCGGCGATGAGCCGGTCGACCCGGTCGGTGATGGTCGACCGGGACAGGCCGGTGAACTCGATCAGCTCTTTGCGGGTACGGCAGGAGCCATCGCGGACGAGCTGGAGGACCTGCCCTGCCGTCAGCATGTCTATCCCTTCTCCGCGCCGGCCGTGAGGCCCTCCGTCAGCAGGCGTTCACTGGCGAAGAACACGATCACGATGGGCAGCGTCAGCACCACGGATCCTGCCATCAGCACCGTCGTGGGGATCTCTATGCTCCCCGCCAGCTGCGAGAGCCCCAGGGAGACCGTCCAGCTCTCCCGCCGCTCCACGAGGAACAGCAGGGCGAACAGGAACTCGTTCCACGCGATCATGAACGCGTAGAGTCCGGTCGCCATGAGCGCGGGCTTGGACAGGGGCAGCACCACCCGCCAGATGGTCGACAGCCGCGAGCAGCCGTCGATCGCGGCCGCCTCCTCCACGCTCCGTGGCACGGTCTCGAAGTAGTTGCGCAGCATGTATACCGTGACGGGCACGGTCTGCGCGATATAAACCAGGATCAGTCCGGCGAGAGATCCTCTGAGCCCCAGCATGGTGAACAGCACGAACAAGGGGATGGCCAGGACGATCGCCGGGAACAGGTAGACCGCCAGGAACAGGAAGTGCACCTGCCGCCGGCCGAAGAAGCGCAGCCGCGCGACGGCGTAGGCGCCCGGGATCGAGATCAGCAGCGTCGCGGCCACCGAGCCGGCCGCGACGACCGCGCTGTTCCTGATGAAGGTGAGGAACCCCTGCGTGGTGAGCACGTTCACGTACGTGTCCAGGGTGAGACGCCGCGGCCACACCGACCCCGGCTCCAGGATGAGCTCCTGGATGTCGCGCACGGACAACGTCACCATGTAGAGGAACGGCAGCGCGGTGACCGCGAGGAGGAACACGATCACCACGGGCTTG
The DNA here is from genome assembly GCF_040642995.1 of Nonomuraea sp. NPDC047529. Classification (NCBI taxonomy): domain Bacteria; kingdom Bacillati; phylum Actinomycetota; class Actinomycetes; order Streptosporangiales; family Streptosporangiaceae; genus Nonomuraea; species Nonomuraea sp. NPDC047529. The sequence continues at coordinate 164,055 of NZ_JBEYTJ010000003.1, forward strand.
AGCACCGCGAACAGCCCACGCTCGAACCTATCCCTGCTCACGATCGCCTCCCGAGAAGAAGCGCAGGTAGACGGTCAGGAAGACGACGAGGAAGACGGCCAGCACGATCGCCTGCGCGGCCGAGGCGCCGATGTCGTCGCGGGCGGTCAGGAAGTTGTAGACGCGCACGCTGACCACCTCGGTCCCGGCGCCGCCGCCGGTCAGCAGGTAGACGTCGTCGAACTTGGTGAAGGTGAACACGAACCGCAGCACCGCCAGGAGCGCCACGATGCGCCAGAGCTGCGGCATGATCACGTACCGGAAGCGCTGGGTGGGGGTGGCGCCGTCCACGACCGCGGCCTCCTCCAGGTCGGCGGGCAGCGCCTGCAACCGGGCCAGGATGAACAGGAACGCGAACGGGAAGTACCGCCACGCCTCGAACGCGATCACCGTGAGCAGCGCGACCGGCACCTTCAGGCCCAGGAAGTCGCCCTGGGCCTGGGTGAGGAAGGCGATCGGCTCCTTCAGCCAGGTGTTCACGATGCCGTACTGGGGGTTCAGCATGGTCTCCCACAGGAAGGCCACGGCCACGACCGGCGCCACGTACGGGATCAGGATCGAGGCCCTGACCAGGGTGCGGCCCCGGAACCTGTCGCGCAGGGCGAGCGCGGTCACCAGGCCGGCCGCGATCGACAGCGCCGTGCCGGCCACCGTGTAGACCAGGGTGTTGACCAGCGACGTCCAGAAACCCGGCTCGGAGATCACGTACGTGAAGTTCTGCAGCGTGTAGTGCCCGAAGACGCCGGCCCGGCGGATGTTGATCAGCCGGACGTCCTGGAAGGCCAGCATGATCGCCCACAGCAGCGGCAGCACCACCACGACCAGCGTGATGACCAGGGTGGGGGAGATCAACGCCAGGCCGGCCCGCCCTTCCCGCTGCCGCAGGGTCCGGGGTGCGCTCATTGCCGGATCCCGCGCTTGATGGTCTCCACGTCCTTCCTGGCCTGGGCGGCGGCGGCCTGCGGGGTCAGCGAGCCGTCGGCCACCTGGCTCAGTGCCTTGGGCACCGGCAGTTCGCCCATCGTGGCGCCGACGAGCTTGCCCTGGCCCTGCGGGATGCCCCAGCGGGCGAAGGTGTCCGGGCTCCTGCGCAGCGCGTCGAGCACGTCGGCCGGGTAGACCTCCGACAGCGGCTTCTTGGAGTCCACGCCCGCGGGCAGCTTGTTCCACTTGTCCGCGAAGCCCTCGCGGGTGGGGAACTTGCCCTCGGGGGCCATCCCGATCCAGCGCTCGTACCCCTCGTCCATCATGTAGGCGACGAACTTGGCGGCCGGGTCGGTGGCGGCGCCGCGGACGACCGCCCACGAGACGATCTCGCCGTACTGGGCGGGGGTGCTTCCGTCGGGGCCCTTCAGCGCCGTGACCACGCCGGTGTTCTTCGCCAGCCACTCGGGGTCGCCGCGGCACTCGGCGCAGCTCGGCAGCGCGTCCTTACGCAGCCCCGCCAGCTCGTCGAGGATGAACGACGACCAGATCATCATGGCCGCCTTCCCGGAGAAGTACGTGGCCCTGGTGGAGTCGACGTCCTGTTTGCCCTTGACTGAGTAGTTTTTCGCCAGTTTCGCGTAGAACTCGAAGGCTTTCACACACTGTGGGCTGTCTAGCGCGACATTTCCGGAATTTTCGACTAGCTGGCAGCCGTTCGCCAGCGCCACGTGCTCGAAGCTCTGCGCGGTGAAGGAGTCCTTGGGCGCGATCGCCAGCGTGATGCCCGCCACCCCACCCGCGTTCAGCTTCGCCGCCGCCGCCTCCAGCGCCTCGTACGTGTCCGGCGGCGCCAGCCCGGCCTTGCCGAACAGGTCCTTGCGGTAGAGCAGGAGCTGCGCCCACCCGTCGCTGGGCACGGCCAGCAGCCTGCCGCCGGAGGAGTCCAGTTCGAGCGCGCGCGGCGAGAAGGAGTCCTTGCCGAGCCGATCGACGATCCGCCCCGGCGTCTCGGTGTCCAGCAGGTCGTTGGCCTCCAGTTCGCGGACGGAGGCGAGGGGCAGCGCGCCGATCACGTCCGGGAGGTCGTCCGCGGCGGCGGCGGCCGTCACGGTCTGGCTGAACTGGTCCTCCCCGACGCCGACCAGCTTGACCTTGATCCCGGTCTTCCTGGTGAACTCGGCGACGATCTGGTTCTGCACGGCCATCCGGTCGCCGAGGTTCTCCTCGGTCCAGACGGTGATCTGGTTCGGGCCGGACCGCTGCTCGCCGCCGTCGCCGCACGCCGCGAGGGAGGCCGAGGCCAGCAGGGCGACGGAGAGGACGGCGGTGACCTTCTTCGGCATGGCACGCTCCTCCGGTTGGGGGGATTTCGTAAAAGATTGGTCGGCATCGCGGCAAATCTTCCCCAGAACCGATCGCGGACACCCGTCGCGAAACGATCGGGTCTGATGTCATTTCGGTCATCCGGATGCTGCCCGGCCAAGCACTTCTGGCACTTCCGGACCAGGTGGACAGACGGGGCGGGATATGTCGATAAGATCTCTTTCCAGAACGCGCCCTGCCGGAAACCCGGATTCCATCGGCCGCGATCGACGGAAGTCGTAGACTTACGTGTGTTTCGAGCGCAACTATGGTGTGCAAACAAACACTAAATCTCTGACTTTTGTTTGATCAAAAAGCGTAAGTGTGGGGTATGCGCGTCATCACCTTCCAAGAGCCAGGCCGTGTCAGCGTCAGCCTGGAGTCGCCCGCCGAACTCGTCCCGGGCTCCGTCCGGGTGCGGACCCTGTATTCCGGGGTTTCCGCGGGCACCGAGCTGACCGCGTATCGCGGCACCAATCCCTACCTCACCCGTAAGTGGGACACCGAGCGCCGGATCTTCCTCGAAGGCCAGACGCACGCCTACCCCCTGTCCGGCTGGGGCTACCAGGAGGTGGGCGAGGTGGTGGAGGCGGCCCCCGACGTCGCCGAGCCGCCCGTCGGCAGCCTCGTGTGGGGCATCTGGGGCCACCGCGCCGAGGCGGTCGTCCCCGCCGAGAAGCTGGCCGGCCACATCCTGCCGCCGGGCGCCGACCCCGTCGCGGGCGTGTTCGCCCGGGTCGGGGCCATCGCGCTCAACGCCGTCCACGCCGCCGACGTGCACCTGGGCGACCAGGTCGTGATCTTCGGCCAGGGCGTCATCGGCCTGCTCGCCACCCGCATGGCGGTGCTCAGCGGCGCCCGGGTGGTCGCCGCCGACGCCATCGCCGACCGGCTCGAACTCGCCAGGAAGTTCGGCGCCGCCGAGACGTTCGACGTGCGGTCCGGCTCGGTGGCCGAGTTCCTGCGCAAGCGCATCGAGGGCGCCGACACCGCGATCGAGCTGAGCGGCAACCACCTGGGCCTCCAGGAGGCCATCAGGAGTGTGCGCAAGGGCGGCCGGGTCGTGGCGGCCGGCTTCTACCAGGGCGACGGCATCGGGCTGCGGCTGGGCGAGGAGTTCCACCACAACCAGGTGCAGCTCGTCTCCTCCCAGATCGGCGGCGTCGCCTCCTGGCTGGCCCACCGCTGGGACGTCGAACGCCTCCAGCGCACGTTCATGGAGCTCGTGCACCGGGGCGAGGTCGAGGTCGCCGACCTCGTCACCCATCGCGTGCCGGTCGAGCAGGCGGCCGAGGCGTTCGACCTGATCGACAAGCACCAGTCCGAGGTGCTCCAGCTCGTCTTCACCTTCGAGGAGTCATGATGAAGCTCGCCGCCCAGGAGCAGCTTCTGCCCGGCCGGAGCCTGCAGGAGAAGTTCGCGTTCGCGGTGGAGGCCGGGTTCGACGCCATCGAGCTGAGGGGCAAGGGCGACTTCCACTTCGCCGGCCGCCTGACCGAGCTCAAGCGGGCGCTGGCCGACGGCGTCGTCATGCCCACGGTGTGCGTCGAGATGCCGCACTTCATCGGCGACTTCGACCCCGCCAAGCGCAAGGACGCCATCCAGCAGCTCAGGTCGCAGCTCACGGTGATCGCCGAGCTGGGCGGCATCGGCGTCATGACCCCGGCTTCCTGGGGTCAGTTCTCGCTCAGGCTGCCGCCGTTCGAGCCGCCGCGCACCGCCGAGGAGGACCGCGAGGTGCTGGCCGAGGCGCTCGGCATCCTCGGCGAGCACGCCCAGCGCAACGGCGTGCTGATCATGCTCGAACCCCTCAACCGGTACGAGAACCACATGGTCAACACCCTGGCCGACGCGGTGTCGTACTGCTCGATGGACTCGATCAGGATCGTCGGCGACACCTACCACATGAACATCGAGGAGGACGACCCCTGCCAGGCCCTGGCGGAGGCGGCGCCCTACCTCGCGCACATGCAGATCAGCGAGTCCAACAGGAACCAGCCCGGCACCGGCCACCTCGACTGGGGCGCGCAGCTCGCCACGCTCGACGCCGTCGGCTTCGACGGCTACCTCGCCCTCGAATGCCGGTTGCGGGGCGAGCCCGAGATCGTGCTCCCGCAGACGGCGGCCTTCATCAGGAAATACCTGTGATCCTCCGCGACGCCGTACGCGTGCTGGTCGCCAACTGGGACGGCAGCTACACGGTTCCCTCCCGTCGCCTGTACCCCCACCAGTGGAGCTGGGACTCCGCCTTCATCGCGATCGGCAACGCCCGCTGGTCGCCGCGGCGGGCCAGGGCGGAGCTGCTCTCGCTGTTCGGCGCCCAGTGGCGCGACGGCCGGGTGCCGCACATCGTGTTCAACCCCGTCGTGCCCGAGGGCGCCTACTTCCCCGGCCCGCAGTTCTGGGGCGCCCGCGCGCCGTCCGGCTCGGCGACCTCCGGCATCGTGCAGCCGCCCGTGCACGCGCTGGCGGCCTGGAAGGTGCACCAGGCCGAGCCCGACCCGGCGTTCCTGGCCAGGATCTATCCCAAGCTCGTCGCCCAGCAGGAGTTCCTGCGCGCCTCGCGGCGCTCGCCCGAGGGGCTGATCTCGATCGTCCACCCCTGGGAGTCGGGCATGGACAACAGCCCGGCCTGGGACCTCCCGCTGCGCGCGGTCGAGCCGGGCGTGACGGGCTTCGTCCGCAGAGACCTCAACACCGTCAGCGCCGACGAACGCCCCACCGACCGCGACTACGAGCGGTACGTCGCGCTCGCGAGCGCCTACCGTGACAGCGGCTACCAGCGGGCCGGCTCGTTCGAGATCGAGGACCCGCTGTTCAACACCGCGTACGGCGTGGCCGAGTCGGCGCTCGCCGAGATCGCCGAGGTGTGCGGCCAGGACCCCGGGCCCCACCGGCGCGAGGCCGCCGCCGTCACCGCCGCCATGGTCGACCACCTCTACCAGGACGGCCACTTCCGCCCCCGCGACCTGCGCACGGGCCGCCTGATCCGCTCGGGCAGCGCCGCCGGCCTGGTGCCGCTCATGCTGCCCGGGCTGCCGCCGGAGATCGCCGAGGCGCTGATCGGCACGGCCGTCGACAAGTTCTCGCTCAAGGACGGCGTGCTGCCCAGCCACGCCCCGGCCACGGCCGAGTTCGACCCGGCGCGCTACTGGCGCGGGCCGAGCTGGATCAACCTGACCTGGCTCGTCTGGCAGGGGCTCAGGGACCGCCGCCCCGACCTGGCCGACCTGCTCGCCGAGGGCATGATCCACGCCGTCGCCCACTCCGGCTTCCGCGAGTACTTCAACCCGTTCACGCTGCGCGGTCACGGGTGCGGGGACTTCAGCTGGTCAGCCGCCCTCATCCTCGACGTCGTCGCTGAGCACGGCCTGGACGGTCTGCCGCCGTCGGGCCGCGAGATCGGCCAGAAGTTCGGGGGCCTCCCCGAAGCCGACGACGTCGGTGACCACGTGCTCGCGTAGCAGCCTCCCGCGCTCCCTGAGCAGGCCGATCGTCTCGTACGAGAGGCGTTCGCGGTCCCAGGAGTGCGCGAGGCCGCGCGGCACCCGGCCGATCTGGGCGCAGCGCAGCGTCAGCCCGTTGTGGTGGAACTCCTCGCCGAGCCTCACCTCGTCGGCGCCCTGGGTGTAGAACGCCAGGTCGATCAGCGTGCCCTGCGGGCGCAGCAGCCTGAGCCCCAGGGCCAGCGCCCTCGGCTGACCGCGGCACTGGAAGACCAGGTCCGCGCCGCGGTCGTTGGGGGCGTGCCGCCAGCGGCGTTTCAACGTCACCGCGGGGTCGTCGTCGGCGGTGGCCAGGACCTGCGCGCCGATCGCCTCGGCGACCGCGAGCCTGGCCGGGGTCTCGTCCACGACCACGACCTCGGCGGCCCCGCAGGACAGGGCGAAGGACGCGGTCAGCAGGCCCACCACGCCCGCGCCGACCACCGCGACGCGCCGCCCGCGCACGCCGTCGCCCAGGTGCTGGACGGCCGGGCCGTGCAGGTCGGCGGCCGCGTGCAGGAGGCCGTTGGCGCAGATCGGGCCCATGTGGGCGACGTAGATGCCGAGCAGCGGGTCGAGGTCGCCGGGCAGCACGACGAACCGGTCGGTCATCGGGTCGGCCGCGTACGCGGTGCGGTGTCCGTACGCCATGGCGACCAGCGCGCCTTCGTCCACGGCCCGCGTACGGGTCTCGACCACCTGGCCCACCTGCATGTAGCCGATGCCGCGCACGGGATAACCCACCGACGGCGTGCCGGGCAGGAACAGGCCGAGCGCCGGGTCCCAGGTCGAGCTGAGGTAGGGGTTGGCGCCCTTGACGTAGGTCAGCTCGGTGCCCGCCGAGACGCCGCTGTGCATGGTGGCGACCATGAACCCGCCGTCGGCCAGGCCCGGCAGCTCCTCCTCCACCATCCGCACCTCACCGGGCGCCTCGATACTGAGAATGGTGTTCACAGGCTCACTCATCGAGCATCACCGGCCGGCGTTCGGCGGCGGAGCGGGTGAGGGCGAGGGCCAGGCGGTGGGTTCGCAGGGCTTCGGCGTACGGCGCGCGCACGTCGGCGTCCTTCCCTCGCACCGCGTCGATGAACGCGCGGTCCACGAGGGTCTTGGCGTGCCCGGCGTCCTCGATCGACTCCTCGCCGTCCACGAGCAGCCGGGTCTCGCTGACCTCCAGGGCGATGCCGTCGGCGCACACCTCCAGCCCCACCCGGTGCTTGCGGGGCAGCAGGCAGGAGGTGGCCAGCAGGCCGGTGGCGCCGTCCGTGAAGCTCATGACGGCCGACGTGGCCCGGTCGATCTCGCCCTCCACCCGGTTCCCTGCCGGTACGGCGTGCACCATCGACACCTCGCCGACCAGCAGCCGGGCCAGGTCCAGGACGTGGACCGCCTGCTCCAGGATCTGGCCGCCCGACAGCCCGGCGTTCAGCCACCAGCCGACCGGGGGCACCTTGTCCAGCCAGTGCCCGAGCGCGAGCCGTACGGGCCGGCCGTCGAGCAGTTCCCTGGCCCTGTCGACGACGTCGAGGTAGCGCCAGTGGTGGCCGACGGCGGACGGGAGCCCTCTCCGTTCGATTTCGGCTGCGATGTTTTCTGCGGTTTTGAGATCCATGGAAAGGGGTTTTTCCACGAAAATCGGGAGATTGCAGGATAGGGCGTCGAACTCCGGTTTACCGTGCGCGAAAGGAGGCACACAGACGTAAACAGCGTCGAGACCGCCGGCCTCCAGTAGGCCGGCATGGTCGCCGTAGGCGGGGGAGCCGTACGCGGAGGCCAACGCCTCAGCCTTGTGGAGATCGGTGTCGGCCACCCCGGCGATCGTCACATCGGGGAAGCCGGCCAGGACATCTGCGTGGCGAGCGGCGACATTTCCGGCACCAATGATGCCGACACGGGTAATTGGGGACACAACCCGACATATGCCACGTCTAGGGGTTAACAAACAAAGATGTTCAGAGGCGCATAGATCGGGCAGGGGTCGTGGCCCTATGAGATGGGGCTGACTGCATGGATACAGATGTGCGAGCCTTGGCCAGGGCACAGGAGTGGTATGGCCCGCATTCCAGCACGGCGTCCGAATGGCCGGTGGACGCCTTAATCGCGGCCAAGGGCAACACGACGGTGAGCGTCGTCCTACCGGCGCGCGACGAAGAGCGCACAGTGGGGGACATCGTCACCGTCATCAGGCGTGAGCTGGTGGAGGAGTCGCCACTCGTCGACGAGATCCTCGTCGTCGACTCCAACTCCACCGACGCGACGGCGGAACGGGCCCGCGCGGCGGGCGCGCGGGTCGTGGCGCAGAACGAGGTGCTGCCCCACCTGCCGCGCATGACGGGCAAGGGGGAGGCGCTGTGGAAGGGCCTGGCCGCCTCCCACGGCGACATCGTCGCGTTCGTCGACTCGGACCTGCTCAACTTCGGCTCGCACTTCGTGTCGGGGCTGGTCGGTCCGCTGCTGGTGAACTCCGACACCCATTTCGTCAAGGCGACGTACGAGCGTCCCTTCACGGGCGAGGACGGCGTGCCGCGGCGCGGCGCGGGCGGACGGGTGACCGAGCTGGTGGCCAGGCCCCTGCTCAACATGTTCTGGCCGGAGCTGGCGGGCTTCGGCCAACCTCTCGGCGGCGAGTACGCCGCCCGGCGCGAAGTGCTCGAACAGGTGCCCTTCGTCACCGAGTACGGCGTGGAGCTCGGCCTCCTCGTCGACCTCCTCCACCTCGTGGGACTGGACGCGATGGCCCAGGTGGACCTGGGCTCCCGCGCGCACGGGCACCAGTCCGTGAACGCGCTCGGCCGGATGGCCGGGCAGATCATGCTCACCGCGTGGTCCCGGCTCGAACGCCAGGGCCGCGTGGTGTCGTCGCAGCCCCCGGGACACACGCTGCTGCAGTTCGGGCTCGACGGGCGGGCCGGTCTGGTGGACGTGGGCGTGGCGGAACGACCGCCGCTCGCCTCCCTCATGCTGGAGGAGGACGTCGCGTGAAGGTGCTGATCAACGCGGGACCGTGGCTGGCGGTCCCGCCTCCCGGCTACGGCGGGATCGAGAACGTCGTCGCGACGCTGGTGCCCGCGCTGCGCGAACGCGGCGTGCACATCGTGCTGGCCTCCGTGGCGTCGAGCACGCTGGAGGCCGACGAGCTGATCGCCGTCTACGACGAGGGCCGGTTCGCCGAGCTGCAGAAGCCGTACAACCAGGTCATGGGGATCGCGCACGCGCACCAGGCGCGGGTGGCGGACGAGCTGCGCGCCCGCGACGACATCGACCTCGTCCACGACCACCTGGAGGTCGTCGGGCCGGCGGTGCTGTCGGCGCTGGGCGGGCCGCCGGTGCTGCACACCCTCCACTGGGACCTGTGCAAACATCCGGCCTTCTACGGCGACTTCCCGGGGTCGATCGCGGTCAACGGGGTGTCGGAGTCGCAGCTGGCCCGCGCCCCCGAGGCGCTGCGCGCGGCCTCGCTCGGCGCCGTCTACCTGGCCACCCCGCTCGCGGACCAGGACGTGCGGGCCGAGCGGGGCGAGCACCTGGTGATCATGGGCCGGATCTGCGGGCTCAAGGGCCAGCACGTGGCCGCCGGGATCTGCCAGAAGCTCGGCCTGCCGCTGGTCGTGGCCGGGCCGGTCTGCGGCCGGGACAGCCAGGCCGAGCTGGACGTCGTCCTCCAGGACCCCCACCACCCGCTGCACGGCCACCCCGACGTGCGCTACCACCTCGACCAGTTGTCCCGCTACCTCGACGGCGACCTGATCAAATGGGTCGGCGCGGTCGGCGGCCAGGCCAGGGACGAGCTGTACGCCTCGGCCCGCGCCGCGCTCTTCCCCATCCAGTGGGACGAGCCCGGCGGCACGGCCGTCGTCGAGGCACTGGCGCTCGGGGTGCCGCCGGTGGGCCTGCGCCGCGGCTGCCTCCCCGAGATCATCGACCACGGCCGCACCGGCTTCCTCGCCGACACCGAGGAGGAGCTGGCCGAGTGGGTCCAGCGGGTGGACGAGATCGACCCGGAGGAGTGCCGCCGCGAGGCCCGGCGCCGCTTCTCGCCCGCCGTGATGGCCGACCGCTACCTGGAGCTGTACGGCCGGCTCCTGGGCTCAGACGGCTGACCGCAGCGCGAGCCGGGCCGGCAGAGCGGTGGCGACCAGGGACAGGACGGCCGCCGCCGCGATCACCCCGGCGAAGGCGGGCAGCGGGATGTGCGGCACCGCCGACCCGGTCATGCCCGCGCCGAACGCGGCCAGCGTCACCACGGCCACCGCCGACCCGAGCACCGAGGCGGCCAGCACCGCGCCCAGCGTCTCCAGCCGCAGGGTCCGCAGCACCTGCCGCCGGGTCGTGCCCGTCAGCCGCAGCGCGGTCAGCTCGCCGGACCGGGCCGAGGTCGCCATGGCCAGCGTGTTGACCACGGCGATGGCGGTGAAGGCGATGATCAGGCCCAGGGCCACGAAGGTGACCTGCGGGTTCGCGGTGCTCACCTCGGCCGCCGTGGCCCGGTCGAGCACGCTCGCCCCCGGCAGCGCCGCGGTCAGCGCGGTCCTCGGCACCTGCGGAGCCCGTACGAGCAGCGTGGCGGACGGGTCGTCCACGTGCCCGGCGACCAGCGCGTACGGCAGCGTCACGTCGCCGAAGCCGAGGCCGCGGGAGTAGACGGCGGCGACCGTGAGCGCGGCGGGGGTGCCGTCGCCCAGCGTGAGCTTCAGCGGGTCGCCGGGCCGCAGGCCGAGCAGGTCGGCGGCGGTCCGGCTGATCGCGGCCGAGCCGTCGGCGAAGCCGTCCATGGAACCGGCGACCACCCCCAGGTCGAGGGTGCCGGAGTGGTGGGCGACGGCCTGGGCGGAGAACTTGTCCAGGCCGACCCGCACCGACGTGCGCAGGACCTCGGTCACCGACAGCACGCCGGGCACCGCGCGGGCCGCCTGGCCGGAGGCCCCGGCCACCACGTAGTCGGCGCGGGTGCCGGCGTCGGCCTGCTCCTGGGCGGCGTACCCCATCGTGGTCTGGACGAACAGGATCGTGCACGTCATCGCCACCATCAGGGTCAGCGGCGAGAGCACCGACGCCAGCGCCCCCGACCCGGCGCGCAGGTTGCGCGCGGCCAGGAAGCCGGCCACCCGCGAGATCCGCAGCGGGACCGCCAGCAGCGCCGCCGTCACCCGCGCCACCAGGGGCCCGAGCAGCGTGAACGCCGTCGTCCAGACCAGCGTGGTCAGCAGGGTCACCGGCGTGGCCGCCGCCTCGGTGCGCAGGCCCGACAGGACCAGCGTCAGCACCACGGCCCCGGCCACCGCCACGAGCCCGGCCGCCAGCCGCCACCACGGCAGCCGCGGGCTGCCGAGAGCGGCCTCGCCCAGCGCCTCCACCGGACGGATCCGGGTCAGGCGGCGGGCCGACACCCGGGCCGCGACCCAGGCGGCTCCGACGGTGGCCGCCAGCGCGACCAGCGGCGGGAACGGGCTCACCACCAGGTGCAGGTTCGCCGGCACCGCCCCCAGCGAGACGAACTGCCCGCGCAGCCAGAAGCCCAGCCCGATGCCCGCCGCGGCCCCCAGCGTCCCGGCGGCGGCGCCCACCAGCAGCGCCTCGCCGCCGACCAGCCCGCGCACCTGCTTCGGCGTGGCCGCGATCGCCCGCAGCAGGGCCAGCTCCCGCTGCCGCTGCTGGACGGAGAGCGCGAACGTGCCCATCACGACGAGGATCGCGACCAGCAGCGAGGTGCCGGCCAGCGAGCCGCCCATGCTGATCAGCTTGATCCGGGCCTGCTCGGCGTCGAGGAACTCCAGCCTGCCGCGCTCGTCCCCGGTGTACAGCACGGTGCCCTCGGGAGCCCGGTCGAGGCCGGGGAAGACGCCGGCGGCGCTCACCCTGCCCGGGTGCCCGGCCAGGCGGCGGGCCTGCGCGGTGCTGAAGAACACGGTGTCCTGACTCGGCAGCGCCTGCGCGGTGACCCCGACGACGCGGTATCCGCGCAGCCTGGCGCCCACGTCGAGCCCGGCGCGGGCGTCCACCGCCACCTCGTCGTCGGCCCGCGGGGCGCGGCCCTTGGCGATCGTGAACGGGGTGAGCGCGGCCGACTCCCAGCCGTGCCCGGTGAAGCCGCCGAACGGGAACGTCACCTCGGTCACGACCTTGCGGCCGTCGCGGCGCAGCCCGGCCACGACGGACTCGGGCAGCCAGGCGCGCTCGCCCAGCGCCTTGGCCTTCGTCTTGACGTCGCCGTCGCCCTTGACGACGGTCTGGCGGACGAACTGGTCGGCCGCCACGACCGCGGGCGCGCCGGCGTACCGCTCGGGCAGGACGTCGCCGCGCAGACCGGTCTCCAGCAGCATCAGGCAGGCGCACACCAGCGCGGCGGCGCACAGCAGGGCGAAGAACGCGCCCGCGAAGGCGGCCACGCGGTGCCGCAGGGTCCTCAGGGCCAGCGAGATCATCATCGCGTCCACGCTCCCAGCCGGGTCATGCGCTCGGCGACCTTCTCGGCGGTCGGCGCGGTCATCGCGTCCACGATCCGGCCGTCGGCCAGGAACAGCACCTGGTCGGCGTAGGAGGCGGCCACCGGGTCGTGGGTCACCATCACCACGGTCTGGCCCATGCCGTCCACCACCTCGCGCAGCAGCCTGAGCACGTCGCGGGCGGTCATCGTGTCCAGAGCGCCCGTGGGCTCGTCGCCGAACACCACCTCCGGCCTGGTGACCAGCGCCCTGGCGATGGCCACCCGCTGCTGCTGGCCGCCGGACAGCTGCGCGGGCCGGTGCCCGGCCCTGCCCTCCAGACCGACCCGGCTCAGGATCTCGGTCAGCCAGGCCCGGTCCACGCGGGCCCCGGCCAGGCGCAGCGGGAGCGTGACGTTCTCGATCACGTCGAGCGCGGGGATCAGGTTGAACGCCTGGAAGACGAAACCGATCCGCTCCCGGCGCAGCTCGGTGAGGCGGGTCTCGTCCATGCCGGCCAGCTCCGTGCCGCCCAGCCGGACCGATCCGGAGGAGGGCACGTCCAGCCCCGCCGCGCAGTGCAGGAACGTGCTCTTGCCCGAGCCCGAGGGGCCCATCACCGCTGTGAAGGAGCCGCGCGGGATGCCCACGGACACCTCGCGCAGGGCCGCCACCGCGCCCTGGCCCTTCCCGTACACCTTGCTCACCGCGTCCAACCGCACTACGTCCGTCATGGTTCCAAGCCTGCTGAACTGCGCGTACGCCCACCAGAGACACGATCACCGATGGCCCATGACGTCATCATGATTCGGACACTGATAGACATGTCCCCGTGATTCGCGTACTTCTGGCCGAGGATCAAGCCGTGATCAGGCACGCGCTCGCGACCCTGCTCGGCCTGGAGGCCGACTTCGAGATCGTGGCCGCCGTCGAGTCCGGGGATGCCGCCGTGGCCTCCGCCGCCGTGCACCGGCCGGACGTGGCCGTCCTGGACATCGACATGCCCGGCACCCTCGACGGGCTGGCCGCCGCCGCGGAGATCCGGGCCAGGGTGCCGTCGTGCCGCACGCTCATGCTCACCGCGTACGGCAAGCCCGGCCACCTCAAGCGGGCCCTGGCCGCCCAGGTGGACGGCTTCCTGCTGAAGACGGCCCCGCCGGAGGACCTGGTCTCGGCGATCAGGGAGGTCACGCGCGGCGGCCGGGTGCTCGACCCCTCGCTCGCCGTCACCGCCTGGGACCTGGCCGACAACCCGCTCACGCCGCGCGAGGCCGACGTGCTGCGCCTGGTGGCGGGCGGCGCGGAGGCCACCGACATCGCCCAGCGGCTGCACCTGACCGCCGGGACCGTGCGCAACTACCTGACGGCCATCGTGGCCAAGCTAAACGCGCGCAACCGCACCGACGCCGTGCGCATCGCCACCGAGGCCGGCTGGATCTAGCGGGGCGCGCGCGTCGAGCCGGAACCAGCCGTCCTCGGCGGCGGTGGTGAGCCGGCCGCCCAGCGTGGCCAGGCGGGTGGTGAGGTTGCCCAGGCCCGACGAGCCGCGACGGGGAGCCGCCGTGGCCGCGCCGTCGTTGCGGACGAGCAGCCCGACCTCGTCGCCCGTGGCGGACGTGGAGATCACGCAGGCGCGGGCGGCGCTGTGGCGCAGGACGTTCGTCACGGCCTCGCGCAGCACGGCGCTGAGCACGGTCTCGACCTCGGCCGGCAGCTCGGGGTGCGCGAGCCGTACGGTGACCTCGACCCCGGCCGCCGCCAGCACCTTCCCGGCCGACTCGGCCTCGGCGGCGAAGGACAGCTCGCGCTGCTCGCCGGTGACCGAGCGCAGGTCGTGATGGGCGTGCTCGGCCATGGTGACGACGTTCTCCAGCTCGGCAACGGGGTCGGGCAGGCGGCGGGCCAGCTCGCAGGTGAGCAGGATGGCGGCCAGGCTGTGGCCGAGCAGGTCGTGCAGGTCGCGGGCGGCACGCAGCCGCTCCTCCACCACGGCCGAGCGGGCCAGGCTCTCCCTGGCGGCGTGCAGCTCCTTGGCGAGCTGGGCCAGCCGGAGGAGGCTGTAGACGACCAGGCCGGTCGTCAGCGTGCTCACCGTGATGTTGACCCGGGCGGGCAGCGCATACAGGGAGGCGACCGTCCAGACCGCGGCCAGGATCGCGGCCGTCAGGGGCCAGGCGGTACGCGGGCGGAAGGCGAGCAGCACCGGACCGGCGAGGAACCCCGCCGTCCCCAGCCAGATCGGCCCGAACACCGGGATCGGGGCGAAGGTGAGCGCCGCCATCACCCCCAGCGCCACCATGTGGCGGCCGGTGACCGACCGCAGCTGCATGACCACGATCACGGCCAGCGCCGCGACCGCGGGGGCCAGCAGGCCGGCCGGGATCTGCAGCAGCGCCTTGACGCTGAACCCGACCAGCACGGCGGCCAGCAGGACCACCGAGACGTCGGGCGGCTCGCGCCGGGCGGCCGCGGGCGGGCGGGTCGTGGGCAGCACGGCCTCCACCGTGTAGCGGCCCCGCCCGGACAGGCCGCGGGTGAGCGTGCCGCCCGCCGCCGCCACCTGGCGCGTGAGTCCGGCCGGGTCGCCGAGCCCGCCCAGGCCGTCGTCCTCGGCCGTACGGCGGCCGTCGTCGGCCACTCTCAGGAGTACCTGGGCTCCTTCGGGCTCCTCCCAGGTCTCGATCATGCACACCGTGGCCGTGCCGCGGCGGGCGACGTCCGTGACCGCCTCGCGCAGCACCGAGGCGAGCAGCGCGCCCGCCGGGCCCAGCGGCTCGGTGTGGGCGGCCCGCACCTCCACGCCGACACCCGCCGCCTCCAGCAGGGCGCGGGCGGTCGTCAGCTCGGGGGCCAGGGACATCGCGCGGTAGCTCGCCGCCGCGGCGCGGGCGTCGGCCAGCGACAGTCGCGCCGTCGTGACCACCTCGCCGAGCAGTCGCGCCGCGTTCTGCGGCGCGGCCAGCGCCCGCCGCGCGCCCGCGCCGATCGCGGCCAGGCCGCGCCCGAGGCCGTCGCTCAGCTCGGCCGCGATGCGCAGCCGCTCCTCGGCCACCGCCGCCGCGGCCAGCGCCGGACGGGTGGCCTCCATCTCGGCCACCCGCTCGACCAGCCGGTTGAGGCCGAACACGACCAGCGCCATCAGGATCGTCGTGATCGCGAGGTCCGTCGTGGAGACCGCGTCACCGGCGTACCGCCAGTGGTGGATCACGACGCCGCTGAACGCCACCGCGGGCGCGACCGCCCACCAGCGCGTCACCAGCAGCGAGCCGGCGAGGAACCCCAGGATCGCCACGGACGCGCCCTGCCCCAGCGTCACCGCGTAGACCAGCACGCCCTGGACGGCGAGCAGCCACCCCTTCCTGACCCGCAGCGTGAAGGCGCACTGAGCGGCGAACACCGCCAGCGCCCCCCACGCGCCGGCCACCACGTAGACGCCGGCCAGGGAGGCCAGCACCACGACGACGATCAACCGGGCGACACGCACGCCCAGAAGCTTAGGAGAAACCCCTCGGCAGCACGGTGACCGGGCAGGACGACGACCTGAGCACCTTCATCGCCAGCTCGCCCAGGAACACCCGGTGGGGCTGGGCGTCCTCGCCCGCGGCGCACACCAGCAGCTCGCCGGGCTGCCACTCGACGTCCTTCAGCGCGGCCTGCACGTCGTGGCCCTCGGCCACCTCCGACTCGGCCTCGATGCCGGTGCTCTCCCAGGCCAGCCGTACGGCCAGGGCGAGGTCGTCGCGCAGCTTGCCCTGGTCCTCGGTGCGCAGGTCGAGGGTGATCAGCCGGAGGGGCACGTCGAGCCGCAGCGCGGCCTGCGCCACCCGCTCGACCGCCGCGTCGCACTGCGGCCGGTGGACGTAGGCGAGGGTGAGCCGGGCGGGCTCGTCGGGCGGCACGTAGCCCGAGGGCGCCAGCATCACCGCCTCCGGCGACAGGTGCAGCAGGTGGTCGGCGGTGCTGCCGACGGCGATGCGGCCGTACTGGCCGCCGCTCGCCGAGCCGACCACGATCAGGTCGGCCCTGATCCTGCTGGCCAGCACCGACAGCCCGCGCCCGGGGCCCCGGCTCTCGAACGCCATGTACTCGGCCGGGACGACGCCCAGCTCCTCGCCCGCGTGCGCCAGGTTGGCCTGGGCCTCCACGGCCAGCCCCGGGCTGCCCGGGGGATAGATCGACGCCACCGTGAGCTCGCCCCCGGTGAGCCGGGTGATGGCGGCCCCGAGCGCGAGCGCATCGCGCCCACCGGGGTCGTTGCTGTAGCCGACGATCACGTGCTCTCCGATCACGTTTGCCCTCTTACCCGCTCTGACCTGGGAATACGCGGTCTCTCTCGATGCGTTTGAAACGATTGGAGGCGTAAAAACAGTGAAGATCACCCTTGACACCCGTTTCAACGGGTCACTCGGCCCCGTCACCCTTCGTGAAGCGGTTCAGCAACTCAGAGAGCACGACCTGACGTGCACCGTCCCCGCCGGCGTCGTCGAGCAGAAGGTCACCGTCTTCTCCGACTGCGTGGAGCGCGGTTTCACCCCCTTGCGCAGCGAGATCATGGCCGCCTGCTTCGTGGCCGAGCGGGACGCCACCTCCGAGGCGTTCGACCGCGGGCTCATCACCGAAGGCGAGCTGGAGCAGAAGCGCAGCCTGCTCGTACGCCAGTATCTTGCGTAAAACCCGGAATCACCCTTTCGGTCGAAGCATTTGACGATCAAAGTTCATAAGGTCGTGTCCACTACCCGTTCACGGATTGGACACCTGTGTACCGCGACATCGTCGACTTCGCCCTGACCACGCCCGGGTGGTTGCACGCCCTCGCCGAGTTCGGCACGGACGCCGGCCTGTTCGTCTTCGCGGCGCTGTTCCTCGTGTGCTGGTGGCGGGCGCGCCAGGCCCCCGCCCGCGACCTCGCGCTCGCCATCGCCGGGCCGGCCGGGGTGGTGGGCGCGTACATCGTGAGCGAGGGCGTGAAGCTGCTGGTCCGGGAGGACCGGCCGTGCCGTGGCGGGATCGCCACGATCGCGGCCTGCCCGCCCTCGACGGACTGGTCCTTCCCCAGCAACCACACCGTGATCGCGGCCGGGGCGGCGGGCACGCTCATCCTGGTCTGGCGCGCCCTGGCCTGGGTGGTGCTGCCGCTGGCCGCCCTGATGGGCTTCACCCGGGTGTTCGTCGGCGTGCACTACCCGCACGACGTGGCCGGCGGCTTCCTCCTCGGCCTTGTGCTCGCGCCGCTGTTCGCGCTGCTGCTGGTCGGCGCGGTCACGCCCGCGGTCAGGCTCGCGCGAAGCCGTCTGTCGCCGCGATGAGCCGGTCGACGATGCCGGGCTCGCTCGCCGCGTGCCCGGCGTCGTGCACGACCTGGAAGTCGGCCTCGGGCCACGCCTTGTGCAGGTCCCAGGCGGTGGCCATGGGCGTGCAGGCGTCGTAGCGGCCCTGGATGATCACGGCGGGGATGTGCCGGACGCGGTCGACGTCCCTGATGAGCTGCTCGGGCCCGAACCAGCCGCCGTGGTGGAAGTAGTGGTTCTCGATCCTGGCGAACGACACCGCCATCTTGTCCTCGCCGAACTCCGCCACCAGGCTCGGGTCGGGCAGCAGCGTGATCGTGGCGCCCTCCCACTGGGACCACGCCTTGGCCGCCGCGAGCCGGACCGCCTCGTCGTCGCCTTCGAGCCGGGCGCGGTAGGCGGCCATGAGGTCGTCGCGCTCCTCGGCGGGGATCGGCGCCACGTACGACTCCCACAGGTCGGGGAACAGGTAGCTCGCGCCCTCCTGGTAGAACCAGCGCAGCTCGTGCGGGCGCAGCGTGAAGATCCCGCGCAGCACCAGCTCGGTCGTACGGTCGGGGTGCGTCTGGGCGTAGGCCAGCGACAGCGCGCTGCCCCACGAGCCGCCGAACACCTGCCACCGCTCGATGCCCAGGTGCTCGCGCAGGCGTTCCATGTCGGCCACCAGGTTCCAGGTGGTGTTGGCGGCCAGCGACGTGCCCGGCTCGCTGGCGTGCGGCAGGCTGCGACCGCAGTTGCGCTGGTCGAACAGGACGATCCGGTACAGCTCGGGGTTCCACTGCCGGCGGTGATCGGCGCTGCACCCGGCGCCCGGCCCGCCGTGCAGCATGACGGCCGGCTTCCCGTCGGGATTGCCGCAGACCTCCCAGTAGATCTGGTTGCCGTCGCCCACGTCGAGCAGGCCGGACTCGTAGGGTTCGATGGGCGGGTACAGAGTTCTCATGTCTTGCGATCCTGCCATGGACCAGGCACTCGTCGAATTGTGCCGTTCTGAAGCCTAAAGTCATCACATGGACCTGGTGACGATCGACGACATCCGCACGGCGGCCGGGCGCATCAAGGGGATCGCGGTGCGCACCCCGCTCCTGCCGATGGGCGAGGCGTGGCTGAAGCCCGAGAGCCTGCAACCGGTCGGCTCGTTCAAGATCCGCGGCGCCTACAACGCGCTGGCCGCCCTGCGTCCCTCCGGAGTCGTCACGCACTCCTCCGGCAACCACGGCCAGGCGCTGGCGTTCGCGGCGGCCGAGTTCGGCGTGCCGTGCGTGGTCGTCGTGCCCGAGGGCACGCCCGCGGTCAAGGCGGCGGCGATCGAGGGGTGGGGCGCCGAGCTGGTGGTAGTGCCTCCCGACCAGCGCGAGGTGACGGCCGAGCGGCTGGCGGGCGAGCGCGGCCTGACGCTGGTGCCGCCCTACGACCACCGCGCGATCATCGCCGGGCAGGGCACGATCGGCCTGGAGATCGTCGAGGACCTGCCGGACGTCGAGGTGGTGCTCGTGCCGATCAGCGGCGGCGGGCTGGCCGCGGGCGTCGCGGCGGCGGTCAAGGCGCTGCGGCCCGACGTCCGCGTGTACGGCGTGGAGCCCGAACTGGCCGCCGACGCCGCCGAGAGCCTGGCGGCCGGGCACGTGGTGGCCTGGGAGACCACCCGCACGTTCCGGACCATCGCCGACGGGCTGCGGGTGAACAAGGTGTCCGAGCTCACCTTCGTCCACCTGCGCGAGCACCTCGAAGGCATCGTCACGGTGTCGGAGGAGGAGCTGCGGGCGGCGGTGCGGCACATCGCGCGCACGGCCCGGCTGGTGGCCGAGCCCAGCGGCGCGGCGACCACGGCCGCCCTGCTGTCGGGCCGCGTCCCCGCCGGGCGCACGGTGGCCGTGCTGTCCGGGGGGAACGTCGATCCGGAGCTGTTCGCCCAGGTCTACGCCTGAGCCCAGGTGCGGCGGGTCAGGAACCCGCGCTCGCCGGTGGCGTACTCGGTGAACGCCTGCCGCACCTCCTCCAGCTCGGGCACGACCGCCCGGACCATCGTGCCCTCCTTGTACTCCAGCTCGTAGCCGGGGGAGACCTGGAGGAAGTGGTGGCCGAAGTTCACCAGGGCCACGAACGGGTTCTGCGGCGACAGGGTGGCCAGGACGTCGTGGACCAGGCCGAGGTCGGGGTCGTGGACGACCATCCCGTCGCCGGTGTGGAGCTGCATGCCCTCGTACACGCCGAGCGGGGCCACGTTGTGCACCAGGTCGCGCTGGGGGTCGTAGCAGACCATGCCGTGCGCGCGGGCGGTGGTGAACACCTGGGCCGAGGTCTCGTCCATCGTGTCCAGGTCCATCGTCACTAGGACGTGCCCGGGGTACAGGGTGACCTCCCCGGGCAGCTCCTTGGCGACGTCGGGCACGTCCCCCTCGACGGGGTCGCTCCGCTTCACCGCCAGATACGTGGCCCGGGCCTGATCCCTGCTGATCGGCACGGGCTCGTCCCAGACCATCAACTCAACGCTCATCGGTCCATCTTGCCGAACGTCCACCATGCTGGCGCACCACTGGGGTCAAGAGTCCGTGATGTACGGTTCAGCGCGGTTTCTCGGACTCGGGCACCAGCTCGGCCGTGCAATGGGCGCACCGCCTGGCCTCGGACGGGATGTCGGACAGGCATTCGGGGCACTGCTGGGTCGTCGCGGCCTGGTCCCGGTCGAACAGGTGGATCAGCCGCGTCATGGGGGCCACGACCAGCCAGTAGACGACCGCCGCGATGACCATGAAGGTCACCAGGTGGTTGAGGAAGTCGCCGTACTTGAACCGGCTGCCGTTGATCGTGAAGGAGTACTCGGCGAAGTTCGGCTGCCGGCCGCCGGTCACCGCGCCGATGAGCGGGGTGACGAGGTCGGTGACCAGCGCCTGGACGAGCCCGCTGAAGGTCGCCCCGACGATCACGGCGACGGCCAGCTCGACGATGTTGCCACGGAGTAAGAACTTCTTGAAACCGCCCATGGAGTCGGCATATTGCCGGGGGCCGCGGCCTGAAACCCCGATGGCCCCCGACAGAGCCCGATCGAGAACGTCGTGGCCGGTCAGAGCTGGGGCGCGAGCCGTTCGAGATCGAAGAGGCCGCGTCGCACGCCGTCGAGGAACGCGTTCCACTCGTCGATGGTGAACGACAGGACGGCACCGCTGGCGTCCTGACTTCCCCGCACCCAGACCCGGTCGGAGAGCATGGTGACTTCGACGCATTCGCCGTTGTTGCAGCGATGCCACGCAACCTGGTCAAGGGCAGGTGGGCGTTTCATGCACTACCTCCTGGAGGTCGGCTGTAGAGGTATTGCGCCGATGTGATATTACCCCGATCGCCGGATGCCACTCGGGCCGCCGTCGCGCCCCCCGGATCATCCTGGACATGAAAAAAGGCGGACACCCGTGGGATGTCCGCCTCACATGGCCGGCCGGTCGGCTCAGCCGGCCTCCCGGATCTTCCCGATGAACGCATTCCATTCGGTGGCGTCGAAGGTGAGAACGGGACTGTTCGGATTCTTGTTGTCGCGGATGCCGATGGAATCACGCGAGAAATAGGCGACCTCTACGCAGTCGCCATTGTTGCAGCGCGACGAGGCGCGCCAGCGAGGAAATGCACCAAGGTCTTGTTCGTTCGACATTGTCGCTCCCTACGGGCCATCGGCGGCGCCGGGCGGACCGGCGTGCACAGGCGATGTGAGCTCGGCGCTGACGGTCTTGGTGGACCGTTTCACCCGAGGCCACGACCCTACACCCGGGAGCCTGCCGGACTGGGCATCTCGCCGGGCGCGGGACGGTTCTCCCGCGGCGCGCCCACCGGGAAACCGCGGAGCCGGGGGCCGGGGACGGGCGGCGCCGCCGGTGCCCGGTTCTCCTTCTCCGGCGATGCGCAGGGACACGCTCTCCGGCGCGCCTGAATTTCGCCGGAATTACCGCGGGACGGGGTCGCCTCTTTTCCCGGACGGGAAGGGCGCCGGGAAACCCGGCCGTCGGCCATTCGGCTGCCGGACGCCAAGGGCGGGATCCGGATCGCCGCAGCCCTCGCGCCGACGTTCGACGCCTTTCTGGCCGATGGGTTTTTGGCCGGGTGTCTGTGTCATCAGGTGGGCGATATATAGGATATTTCGGGTTTATGGAGTGCCGAGCAAAGCGCTCGAACGGCAATTGCCAAAGGCGATTGCCGGAGGTCGCCCGGAGAGCGCGGCAACTAGGCGAATTTGCGTGCCATTTCGGCCAGCTGTTTCTTCGACTCCTGCGGGTTCAGGGCCTCGGCGCGGAGATGGTTGATCGTCTCCCTGAACGGCTCGACCTTGTCGCCTTCGAGGTAGAACAGGCCCATCTGATGCTCGACGAAGACGGTGTCGGCGATGCCCGACCTCTTGTCGAACTCCAGCAGCCGGAACGTGCTGTCGAACCCCATGTGCGCGCCCACCGTGAAAGGGATCACCTGGATGGTGACCTGCGGCAGCTCCGTGACGGTGAGGAGGTGGCGCAGCTGCTCCAGCATGGTCTGCCGGCCTCCGACGTGGCGGTGCAGCGCCGACTCGTCGAGCAGGACCCAGTAGTCGGGCGGCTCCCTGCCGGTCAGCAGCTCCTGGCGCTTCAGGCGGGCCAGCACCCGGTCCTGGAGGATGTCGTTGTCGATGCGCGGCAGGCAGCCCCGGATGACGGCTCGGGCGTAGTCCTCCGTCTGGAGCAGCCCGGGGATCGTGGTGATCTCGTATTCGGTGATGGCCACGCTGTCGGCCTCCAGCCCGATCATGGGCCGGAAGCTGCGGTTGTCGTAGTCCTGCCACCAGTGTTTCTGCCGGGCGTCCTTGGCCAGGGTCATCAGCTCCGAGGAGTCCTGGACGCCGTAGAGCCTGCACAGGTCGCGGACGTCGCGCAGGCTCACCCTGCGCTGGGCCGTCTCGATGCGGCTGATCTTGGCCGGAGAGCAGAGCAGGTGTTCGGCGACCTCGGCGATGCTCAGGCCCGCCTCGTGGCGCAGTTCGCGCAGCCGCATGGCGAGCTGTCGTTGCCGGAGCGTCGGATTGGGGACGGACATCGCCACGCTCCTTCGACCGTCGCGGCCTGCTGCTCTGGAGCGTACCCCCGCTGCATTCTTTCGAAGTCGTGAGCGGTAGGTAATCGTCACCGGCACGTTCCTATGGCAAGTGCCAAATCGAGGTGGGTTTCTGGCGTTGGAGGGTAAAAGTCAACCAAGCCGTAAGAGAGGGGGATGCCCAGGGCTGATCCACTCGAAACCGCCAGAGATCGAAATGCCGCGTTCATTCCCTGACGTGAAGGCTCACCAGAGGCCGTCCGTCACATAAGGCTGGGCCGATGTCGTCTCGTCGGCCCGGTTCCCCGATCTTTCGCTCCTGCCAGAGCGTGAGGATCGGTTCTCCATGATTGTCTGTCTCCGACGGGCAGGGCCGGCCGCTGCGCCCGTCCTGCCGAGGGGGATCGGGGACGCAGTGTCGCGTCACCCGATCGCGGGTGCGGATCCGGTGCGCAGGGGCCGCGCACCGGATCCGTGAACCCCGCCACACCCCCCACCGGGCCGAATACGTGGGCCGCCGTCGACACCGCGCTGTCGGAGGCGGCCCACTCACATTTCCGAGTATCTCGGACGGACGGGTGGGAAGGAACAGGGTGGCCTTGTCCGTCGGAGCAGGGGAACGGAACATGGGGAGAGACCGCAAGGGAGCCTCGATGATCGAGATCTGGCCTGGAGACCCCTACCCTCTGGGGGCGACGTACGACGGCGCGGGCACGAACTTCTCGCTCTACACCGAGGTGGCCCAGGCGGTGGAGCTGTGCCTGTTCGACGAGGACAACGTCGAGTCGCGGGTGCCGCTCGCGGAGGTCGACGGGTTCATCTGGCACGGCTACCTGCCGGGCATCGGCCCCGGCCAGCGCTACGGCTACCGGGTGCACGGGCCGTACGAGCCGGCGCGGGGGCTGCGCTGCAACCCCAGCAAGCTGCTGCTCGACCCGTACGCGATGGCGATCGAGGGCGGCGTCGACTGGCACGAGGCGGTCTACGGCTACCGGTTCGGCCAGCCGGACACGCGCAACGACGCCGACTCGTCCCCGTACGTGCCGCGGTCCATCGTGATCAACCCGTTCTTCGGGTGGGGGCACGACCGGCCGCCGGCGACGCCGTACCACGACACGGTGATCTACGAGGCGCACGTGCGCGGGCTGACGATAAGCCATCCCAAGATCCCCAAGCACCTGCGCGGCACGTACGCGGCGCTCGGCCACCCCGAGATCCTCGACCACCTCACCAAGCTGGGCGTGACGGCGCTGGAGCTGATGCCGGTGCACCAGTTCGTCACCGACCACATCCTGGAGCAGCGCGGCCTGTCCAACTACTGGGGCTACAACTCCATCGGCTTCTTCGCCCCGCACAACCGCTACTCTAGCACCGGGCAGCGCGGCGGGCAGGTGCTGGAGTTCAAGGCGATGGTGCGCAGCCTGCACGAGGCGGGCATCGAGGTCATCCTCGACGTCGTCTACAACCACACCGCCGAGGGCAACCACCTGGGGCCGACGCTGGGGTTCCGGGGCATCGACAACAGCAACTACTACCGCCTGGTCGAGAACGACAAGCGCTACTACGTCGACACCACGGGCACGGGCAACAGCCTGCTCATGCGCTCCCCGCACGTCCTTCAGATGATCATGGACTCGCTCCGCTACTGGGTCATCGAGATGCACGTCGACGGGTTCCGCTTCGACCTCGCCTCCACCCTCGCCCGCGAGCTGCACGAGGTCGACCGGCTGAGCGCCTTCTTCGACCTGGTGCAGCAGGACCCGGTGCTGTCGCAGGTCAAGCTCATCGCCGAGCCCTGGGACGTCGGCCCCGGCGGCTACCAGGTCGGCAACTTCCCCTCGCGCTGGACCGAGTGGAACGGCCGCTACCGCGACACGATCCGCGACCTGTGGCGCGGGCAGGCCGCCACGCTGCCGGAGTTCGGCTCCCGCTTCACCGGGTCGAGCGACCTGTACAAGGACGACAGCCGCCGCCCGGCCGCCTCGATCAACTTCGTGACCTGCCACGACGGCTTCACCCTCCAGGACCTCGTGGCGTACAACAACAAGCACAACGAGGCGAACAAGGAGGGCAACCGCGACGGCACCGACGACAACAGGTCGTGGAACTGCGGCGAGGAGGGCCCGGCGAGCCTGGCCATCGAGTCGCTGCGCGAGCAGCAGAAGCGCAACTTCCTCACCACGCTGTTCCTGTCGCAGGGCGTGCCGATGCTCTCGCACGGCGACGAGCTGGGCCGCACCCAGAAGGGCAACAACAACGGCTACTGCCAGGACAACGAGCTGACCTGGGTCGACTGGTCCGACATCAGGGAGAACTGGCTGCTGCTGGAGTTCACCCAGGAGCTGGCGGCGCTGCGCAAGAAACATCCGGTCTTCCGGCGCAGGAGGTTCTTCTACGGCAAGCCGGTACGCGGGCTGAGCGACATCGCCTGGCTCACCCCCTCCGGGGAGGAGATGACCGACAGCGATTGGAACGTCGGCTACGCCAAGTCGCTGGCCGTCTTCCTCAACGGCGACGCCATCACCGAGCCCGACCGGCGCGGCCGGCCGATCAGGGACGACTCCTTCCTGGTGCTGTTCAACGCCCACCACGACACGATCAAGTTCACGATCCCCGAGGACTACGGCGAGATGTGGCACACCGAGATCGACACCGCGATGCCCATCAGGCTCGACGTGCGGATGGTGCGCGCGGGCGAGGCGATCGAGGTCCCCGGACGCAGCGTTCGGGTGCTGCGCCGTGTCTAGGCCGGTCTCGACGTACCGGGTGCAGCTCACCCCCGACTTCGGTTTCGCGCAGGTCGCCGAGATCGCCGGTTACCTGCGCGACCTCGGCGTCAGCCACGTCTACCTGTCGCCGATCCTCCAGGCCACGCCCGAGTCGCGGCACGGCTACGACGTCGTCGACCACTCCAGGATCAGGGAGGAGTTCGGCGGGGCCACCGGCTTCCGCGAGATGGCCCGGCAACTGGCCGCCCAGGACCTGGGCATCGTCATCGACATCGTGCCCAACCACATGAACACGATGAACGCCCAGTTCTGGTCGGTGCTCAAGGACGGGCCCGCCTCGCCGTACGCGAACTGGTTCGACATCGAGTGGGTGGACGGGAAGGTGGCGCTGCCGGTGCTCGGCGACGACACCGAGCCCGTGGTGGACGGCGACGTCCTGCGCTACCACGAGCACGCCTTCCCCCACCCCGGCCACTACCGGCTGGTCGACTGGCGCGAGGGCCCCGGCTACCGGCGCTTCTTCGACGTGTCGTCGCTGATCGGGCTGCGCGTGGAGGACCCGTCGGTGCTGTCCGCCACGCACGAGGTGATCTTCTGGCTGTTCGACGAGGGCCTGGTCGACGGGTTGCGCATCGATCACCCCGACGGCCTGGCCGACCCCCGGGGCTACCTCGACCGGCTGCGCGAGCGGATCGGCGCCCCCTGGACGGTCGTGGAGAAGATCCTCATCGGCCCAGAGCGGCTGCAGCCCGACTGGGCCTGCGACGGCTCGACCGGCTACGAGGTGCTCAACCGGGTCAACGGCCTGTTCGTGGACCCTTCGGGCAAGGAACCGCTGGTCCGGCTGTTCGGCGAGCTGACCGGGCAGCCGGAGGAGTACCGTCCGGTCATGGTCGCGGCCAAGCGCGAGGTGCTCGACCTGTTCTTCGGCGCGGAGATCGACCGGCTGGCCAGGGTCACCGGCTGCGACCCCGCCGCCGTGTCGGAGCTGCTGGCCGCGATGCCGCTCTACCGCGCCTACCTGGTGCCGGGGGAGGAGCCGCCGCCCGAGTCGGTCGAGATCGTCGAGCTGGCCGCCGCCGAGTGCTCGCCCGCCGTGCGGCCGCTCGTCCAGGAGGTCCTGTACGGGTCGGCGGAGGCGATCGTCCGTTTCCAGCAGACGTGCGGGCCGGTCATGGCCAAGGGCGTGGAGGACACCGCGCTGTACCGGTGGTATCCGCTGTCCTGCCTCAACGAGGTGGGCGGCGAGCCCGACGCGTTCGGCGTCTCGGTGGAGGAGTTCCATGACTTCTGCGGGGAGATGTCCCCGTACACGATGACGACCCTGTCCACGCACGACACCAAGCGGTCGGAGGACGTGCGCGCCCGGCTGTCGGTGTTGTCGGAGATGCCCAGGGAGTGGGCGTCCGTGGTGGGCGAATGGTCGAGCGAGCTCTCCTTCGACCCCCACCTCGACTACCTGGCCTGGCAGAACCTCATGGCGGCCTGGCCGATCTCCGCAGAACGCTTCGCCGAATACCTGCTCAAGGCGGCTCGCGAGGCCAAGACCGCGATCTCGTGGGTGCGTCCGGACGCCGGCTACGAGCGGCGGCTGCGGGAGTTCGCGCAGGCCGCCGTGCGGTTGCCGGTGGAGGAGTTCACCGAGCGCATCGAGCCGTTCGCGATGTCGAACTCGCTCGGGGCCAAGCTGGTTCAGCTCATGATGCCCGGGGTGCCCGACGTGTACCAGGGCAACGAGACCACCGACTTCTCGCTGGTCGATCCGGACAACCGGCGGCCCGTGACGTACCCGCGCAAGCCCGAGACCTCCTGGGACGCGGCCAAGCTGCTGGTCACGACGCAGGCGTTGCGGCTGCGCAGGCGGCTCGGGGGCGCGGCGCCGTACCTGCCGCTGCGGGCCGAGGGGGAGGCGGCCGAGCACGCGATCGCCTTCGCCAGGGGCGAAGGCCCGCGGGCGGTGGCGGTCGCCACCAGGCTGCCGGTACGCCTCGCGCGCCGGTCCGCGGTCGCCGGCCACTCGGTGTGGGGCGACACCACCTTGACCCTGCCCGGCGGATCCTGGCGCGACCTGCTCACCGGCGAGCCGCATTCGGGGACGGTTCCGCTGGCCCGGCTGCTCGATCAGTACCCCGTCTCACTACTGGAGCGACATGATCTTTGAGGTCTGGGCACCGAGGGCCACGGCTGTCGAGGTCGACGTTCTGGACGGACGCCGGCCGATGTCCCCCAGGGAGAGAGGCTGGTGGTGGGCCGAGGTCGCCGAGGCCGGACACGGCACCAGGTACGCCTTCGTCCTCGACGGCGGCGGGCCCTACCCGGACCCGAGGTCCCGGCGGCAGCCGGAGGGGGTGTTCGGGCCGAGCGCGGTCTACGAGCACGCCCGCTTCACCTGGTCCGACCACGACTGGAAGGGCCGCGACCTGCGCGGTTCGGTGATCTACGAGCTGCACGTCGGCACGTTCACCGGCGAGGGCACGTTCGCCGCGGCGGTCGAGCGGCTGGAGCACCTGGTCGAGCTCTGCGTGGACTTCGTGGAGATCATGCCGGTCGCGCCCGTCCCCGGCAGGCGCAACTGGGGGTACGACGGGGTCGACCTCTACGCGGTCAACGAGACGTACGGCGGCCCCGACGGGCTGAAGTCGTTCGTGGACGCGTGCCACCGGGCCGGGATCGGCGTCATCCTGGACGTGGTCTACAACCATCTGGGGCCGTCGGGAAACTTCCTACACCCCTTTGGTCCGTACTTTTCCGGCTTTGCTGGTAGTTATTGGGGTGAAGCCGTCAATCTGGACGGGCCCGGGTCCGACGAGGTGCGCCGGTACTTCATCGGCAACGCCGTCCAGTGGTTGCGCGACTACCACGTCGACGGCCTGCGCCTGGACGCCGTCCACGCGCTGCACGACAAACGCGCCCGTCACCTGCTGGCCGAGCTGTCGGAGGAGGTCGACGCGCTGGCCTGCTCGCTCGGCCGGCCGCTGTCGCTGATCGCCGAGTCCGACCTCAACGACCCGCGCATGGTCCGTCCGCTGGAGGCCGGCGGCCTGGGGATGACCGCGCAGTGGAACGACGACGTCCACCACGCCCTGCACACCGCCGTGAGCGGCGAGAGCCACGGCTACTACGAGGACTTCGCCGACCCGTCGGCGCTGGCCAGGGTGCTGACCCAAGGGGTGCTGCACGACGGCGGCTACTCCAGCTTCCGCGACCGGGCCCACGGCCAGTCCTTCGCCGGCGTGCCCGGTCACCGGCTGGTCGCCTGCCTGCAGAACCACGACCAGATCGGCAACCGGCCCGGCGGCGACCGGCTGCCCGTGTCGGCGCTCAGGCTGGGGGCGGGGCTGCTGCTGACCTCGCCGTTCACGCCGATGTTGTTCATGGGGGAGGAGTGGGGTGCTCGCACGCCGTTCCTGTTCTTCTCCGACCACGTGGAGCCCGAGCTGCGGGAGAGCGAGGGGGCGCGGCGCGAGCGCGAGTTCGACGGCTTCGGGTACGCCTGGGACGCGCCCGACCCGTCCGACGAGGAGGCGTTCCTGCGGTCCAAGCTGGACTGGGGCGAACTGAAGGAGGAGGAGAACTGGTCCCTGCTGTGCTGGTACCGGGACCTGATCGCCCTCCGCAAGGCGCTGCCGGAGCTGTCGGACCCGAGGCTGGAGCGGGTGCGGGTGGAGGCGGACCCGGACGGGAAGTGGCTGGTCATGTGGCGCGGGACGGTGTGCGTCAGCGTCAACCTCTCCCCCGAGACGCTGACGTTGCCTCCGGCGGGCGCGGTCGTCCTGCTCGCCTCCGACGACCCGGTCTCCGCCGGGCCCGACGGCCTGCGCCTTCCCGGCCAGACCCTCGCCATCTCCCGTACCGTCCCCTAAGTCGTCCACAGGGTGGGGGCGGGGCGGCGGAGTTGTCCCCAGAACGGGGTTCGGCGGCATCGGGGGCGGTCGGGTTCCGGATTCTGGGTGCCTCACCACGTTCCGAAGGCGAGGCACCTCATGAAGATCGTTCTGCCGCTCCCCGCCACGCTGACCTCCCTGTTCGTCGTAGCCGTGGAGCATCTGCCGTTCGACGTCGGCACCTTCGTGCCCTGGCGGGTCCCCGGGCCGTACCGGAAGGCGGCCCGTGACGCGCTCGACACCCCGCCGGGCCTGACGGTCTCCCTCGAACCGGCCCCCTGGGGACCGGCCGGGCTCGCCCTCGTGGGCGACGAACGCCGGCGCCTGCGCCGGGCCGGGCAGCACGTCCTGGTGTCCACCGCGGCGCCGCCGCACCGCCTGCCGGGCAACGTCCAGACCGCCAGGGCCGTCGCCCGTGCCCTCGCCCTCCAGGGCGGCGGCCTGCTGATCGACCCGCTGACCGCCTCGGCCGTGCCCGCCTGCCCGAGGTGTCCGGGCGAGCCGCGCGACTTCCGCCTCGGCGACGACTGGCTCACCTGGGACGTGCGGATCCACGACGACGCCACCTGCCCGCCGTGGGACCCGTCCGACACGGCGGCCTGCGACTGCCTGCGCGTCACCTCGCGCGGCCTGAGCCGCTTCGCGCTGCCGGAGATCACGCTCGACGGCGCCGCCTGCGCCCACAGCCTGTGCGCGACCGGCCTTCTGCGTTCGGTGGCCCACCGCCTGGTCACCGACCAGCTCGCCCACCTGAAGGCGCACCCGCTGGCCACCTGCCACGAGATCGACGACCTCCTGCGGATCCAGCCGTCCGGCGCCTTCCGGGGCGGCCCGCCGTTCGGCGTCCGGCTGACCCCGTGCGAGGCGGACCTCGGCGAGCCGGGCAAGGCGGGCGGTGTCCGCCGTCTGAAGGTCGGTCCCGATCCCGGCTCGGGCCGGCTCACCTGCCTCAAGGTCGGGCCGCCTTCCGGCTTCACCGGCTCGCTCAACGACTGGCTCTGCACCACCCGGAGTGCCGACCTGACCAGCCTCGGCCCTGCCGCACGCCCGGCTCTCGCCGCCTGACCCCCGCCCCCGCGAGACGGCCAGACCCCCAGGAGAGGCAGGTGGTCCAGCGGCGGTCTAGCGGTGGAGGATCTGGGTGAGGGCCTGGTCGAGGGTGGACATGGGGTCCGAGGTCGGGCGAGGGGCTCGCCAGGCCACGTACCCGTCGGGCCGTACCAGCACCGCGCCGCCTTCCCGCACGCCGTACCGCTCCCGCCAGCGGCCTTCCACGTCCACCAGCTCGTCGTCCACCAGGATGCGGGTGAGCTGCACGCCCAGACGCTCCTTGACCAGGCGGCCGGCGTCCATCCAGACCTGGCCGCCGCTCTTGTCGGCCAGCAGCACGAAGCCCGAGCCGAACAGGTCGATGGTCGAGATGCGCTGCCCCTCCCAGTCGAGCACGACGTGCGGGGCGCGGCTGCCGGGGCGGCCGTCGGGGTTGCGCGGGTCCTCCAGGAGCGAGCCGTCGTCGCCGGGCTCCTCCAGGACGGCGGTGGAGTGGTACCGGTAGCCGAGCATCGCCTGCAGGAAGTCCTCCAGGGGCTCGGGGTAGTCGGAGCGCTCGTCCACGGGCATCCGTACGCCGAGGTTGGCGAGCTGGGCGTCGGCGGTCAGGGCGCCGATCGGGCGGCGTTCGGCGTCGTAGGTGTCCAGGAAGCCGGGGCCGGCCTGCCCGCTGAGCACCAGCCAGAGGCGCCAGGCGATGTCGCAGCCGTCCTGGAGGGCGGTGCTGCCGCCCTGGCCGCCGGTGGGCGGCATGGTGTGGGCGGCGTCGCCGGCGAAGAAGACGCGTCCGGCGCGGAAGGTGTCGGCCACGACGTGCGCCAGGCTGAACGTCGCCGTGTCGAGCACCTGCACGTCCAGGTCCGGGATGCCGGTGCCGACGCGGATGAGCTCGATGCAGCGTTCCTCGGTGAGGTCGTCGACCCGGCCCTCCTCGGACGGGGGCTGGTTGACGCCGAGCACGTGCGCGCCCACGCCCGTGCCGGTCACGATCACGCCGGTGAACGCGTCGTTGTGGAGGTACCAGACGATGACCTCGCGCTCGTTCACCAGGCCGGTCAGGTCGGCGTCGAACATGATCGAGCGCATCTGCACGAGGTCGCCCTTGCCGGAGGTGGGCACGGCCAGTCGCTCGCGCAACGGGCTCCGGTGGCCGTCGGCCGCCACCACGTAGTCGGCCCGTACGACGCTCTCGACCCCGTCGGCGGCGCGGATCACGGCGGTGACGCCGTCGTCGTCCTGGTCGAGGGAGATCAGCTCGGTGGAGAAGCGCAGGTCCGCTCCGAGCTCGTCGGCGTAGGCGCGGAGCACCCGCTCGACCTCCGACTGGGGGGCGCCCACGCGGGGCACGGGGGTGAGGCCGGCGAGGGCGTTGGACTCGTCCGATTCCTCGAAGATCATGTGGGGCTCGGGGTCGGCGAGGGTCTTGGCGATCGCGATGCGCATGGAGTCGCCGATGCCGGTCCAGATGTCGGCGAACGTCTGCTCGATGCCCGGCAGCGGGCGCAGCAGCTCGACCGCTCGCGGCCCCATGCCGAACGCCTTGGGCTGGATCGACGTGCTCGGGTGCCGTTCGACCAGCATGACGGGCACTTCGCGCCACGCCAGCAACGCGGCA
Source organism: Nonomuraea sp. NPDC047529 (assembly GCF_040642995.1). Classification (NCBI taxonomy): domain Bacteria; kingdom Bacillati; phylum Actinomycetota; class Actinomycetes; order Streptosporangiales; family Streptosporangiaceae; genus Nonomuraea; species Nonomuraea sp. NPDC047529. The sequence continues at coordinate 195,902 of NZ_JBEYTJ010000003.1, forward strand.
GCGCTCAGGCCCGCGTACCCGCCGCCGACCACCAGCACGGGCACTCGCTCTTGTCTCATTGCCTCCACCTCCGGGCACGAGTAGTATCGCGTTTGTCGATCACGCAACACGATATGTCGCGTCTACGGAGACGGTCAAGACATATCGCGAATCCCCGCATTCGTCGGACCTCTCCACCGGCGCCGCCGGGCCGGCCACGGGCCGAACCGCCTTCCTTCACATGCAGGAGTAGTCGGCATCAAGCTTCTGGCCGCGAGAACGCCGCACGGGGAACCGAGCCGCGTGCCGGCGCGCGGCCGCCTGCCCCGCGGCTCAGGCTGGCGGAGACGGCTTTCTGAACCGTCCTGAAAGGCGCGCGTTATGCACGGCTGGACGGCCTCGCCCAGCGCGTGCCATACGGCGATGCGGCCCTGCATGGCGGCGGAGGGGGCGTTCGTGCCAGGGGACGTGGCTCTACCCTATTCGTGTGCCCGGTTCACGCCCCGATTGCTGTAGTAGCCCTCTGACCTGCTTCGTGGCTCATGGGAGCCGTCAGATGCTCAGGGGAGGTGGCGTTCGAGGCTTTGGAGTTTGGTGGTCATGCCGTCCGTCACGCCGGGGCGGAGGTCGGCTTTCAGGACCAGGCTGACTCGCGGGGCGACTTCGGAGACGGCGTCGACCGCGCGCCTGACGACGTCCATGACCTCGTCCCACTCGCCCTCGATGGTGGTGAACATCGCGTCCGTGCGATTGGGCAGGCCGCTCTCGCGGACCACCCTGACGGCGCGGGCGACCGGTTCGGCGACCCCTTCGCCGACGCCCAGCGGGGTGATGGAGAAGGCCACGATCATGGCGACAGATCCCTCAGCAGACGGAAACAGCCCGGACGAACCGATCGTAGCCGGGGCGAAGAGCCACGACGCGGGTGGGGCGTCGTGGCTGATCGCCGTACGTCACACGTCACACGTCACACGTGGTCGTGGTCGTGCTCTTCCTCGTCCTCGTCCTCGCTCGGCCCCTCGGACGGCTCCACCCCGAGAACGGCCTCACGCGGCTCGATCTCGGTGATGTGCTCCACGAGCTGCAGCACGTGGTCAGGCTCGATCAGCCACTGGAGCGCCGAGGCTCCGGTCTCGTCGGAGTTGACGAGGTCGGCCTGCTCGGAGCGCTCCTCGTCGCTGAGGTCGGCGTCGGGGTGCCTGATCTCGGCCAGCGCCGCCGCCTGCAGCGCGTTCACGTCGAGCACCTCCACGGTCAGTTCGACCGTAAGGCGCAGGTACTTCGGTTCATCACTCATGGCGACGATGCTAGGGCAGCTTCCACTCGACAGGTGCGGCGCCTTGCTGGGTGAGCAGCTCATTGGCGCGGCTGAACGGCCGCGAGCCGAAGAAGCCGCTGCGCGCCGACAACGGGGACGGATGCGCCGACTCGATGCGCGGCACGCTGCCCAGCATCGGGGCGAGGTTGCGGGCGTCGCGGCCCCACAGGATGGCCACCATCGGCTTGTCGCGGGCCACGAGGGCGCGGATGGCCTGCTCGGTGACCTGCTCCCAGCCCTTGCCGCGGTGGGAGGCGGGCTTGCCCGGCATGACCGTCAGAACCCTGTTGAGCAGCAACACGCCCTGCTCGGCCCACGGGGTCAGGTCGCCGTTGGCGGGGCGGGGGAGGCCGAGGTCGGACTCCATCTCCTTGTAGATGTTGAGCAGGCTCCCGGGTATCGGCCGTACCTCGGGCGCCACCGAGAACGACAGCCCGACGGGGTGGCCGGGCGTGGGGTAGGGGTCCTGGCCCACGATCAGCACCCTGACGTCGTCGAAGGGCTGGTTGAACGCGCGCAGGACGTTGGGACCCGAGGGCAGGTACTGCCTGCCCTCGGTGATCTCGTTGCGCAGGAACTCACCCATCAAGGAGATCTGCTCGGATACGGGCTCAAGAGCCTGAGCCCATCCGGCTTCGACGACTTCATGCAAAGGACGACCGGCCATGGCCGTGAAGCTTATCTAGGTCTGGTACGGCTTGCCGCCCAAACGGGCACGCAGGCCGTACCGGAATGATCACAACGACGGCTTTCCGGGCTGGAAGAGCCAGGCGTCGAAGAGGGCGTCGAGCCGCCTGCCGGACACGCGTTCGGACAGGGCGACGAAGGCGGCGGTGTCGGCGTTGCCGTACTTGTGCTCGCTCGCCCAGGTACGCAGGATCGTGAAGAACGCGCTGTCGCCGACGGTTCGGCGCAGGACGTGCAGGGTCGCCGCGCCGCGGTCGTAGACGGGGTCGTGGAAGAGCGCGGCGGCGCCGCCGGGGTCGGCGGTGGGCGTCTGCCAGAACTCGTCGCCGGCGGGCCTGGCGTAGACGCCGTCGAAGGACGTCTGCACGGTACGGCTGCCGGTCTTCTCCAGCCAGAGCCATTCCGCGTACGTCGCGAAGCCCTCGTTCAGCCAGATGTCACGCCATAAGGTGGGCGTCACCGAGTCGCCGAACCACTGGTGGGCCAGCTCGTGGGCGAGCAGCGACTCGCTGGGCGCCACGGGGTAGATGGGCCGGGTCTGGGTCTCCAGGGCGTAGCCGACGTTCGGCTCGTGGTCGACGATCCCGCCGGTGGAGGAGAACGGGTACGGGCCGAAGAGCGAGCTGAAGTAGTCGAGGACGGGCGCGTGGCGGGCGGCGAAGTCCGTCGCCTTGCCGGCGAGCTTGGGGTCCACGGCGGTGATCACGCGGTAGCCGCCGATCCTGGCGTCGGTGAGCTGGAACTTGCCGATCGACACCGTGGTCAGGTAGCTCGCCATGGGTTCGCGGGCGTCCCACACGTACGTGGTCCGGCCGCCGGCCGACGTTCTGGCCACCAGGTCGCCGTTGGCCACCGCGACCCTCGTGCTGGGCACGGTCACGGTGAACCGGTACGTCGCCTTGTCCGACAGGTGGTGGTTGCCGGGGTACCAGGTCATCGCGCCCTGCGGCTCGTTGGCGTTGAAGACGCCGTCGCCGGTCCTGATCCAGCCGTCCCTGGAGCCGTCGGGGTCGAGGACGTGGGTGGGCCTGCCGTCGTACCGGACGACGACGGAGAAGCTCTGCCCGGAGGCCAGCGTGGCGGCGGGGGTGACGACCAGCTCGTCGCCGGCGCGCGTGACGGCGGCGGGCCTGCCGTCCACGGTGACCGAGCGCACGGACAGCGAGCCGGACAGGTCGAGGTCGAAGCGGCTCAGCGCCTGGGTGGCACGGGCGGCGACGGTGGCCACGCCGGTCAGGACGTTCGAGGACGGGTCGTAGTCCAGGGCGAGGTCGTAGTGGCCGGCGTCGTAGCCGCCGTTCCCCTGACCGGGGAAGTACGGATCACCCGCCCCGGGAGCGCCGGGGGTGCCGCCGAGCGCGGCGGCGGGGGCGAGGGGGAGGGAGATGAAGGCTGCTGCGGCGAGGGCGAGAAGACGCTTCATGAACAATCATCGGAGGTCCGCGAGCAGGTGTTACGGGCGCCCGCCTGCCCCCTAGGGAGGCGGGCGCCCGCGGGGGACGGCCTACTTGACGGAACCGGCCATCATGCCCTGGACGAAGTACCGCTGGAAGGCGAAGAACAGCACCAGCGGGATGATCAGCGACAGGAACGCCCCGGAGGAGAGGATGTCGACGTTCGATCCGAACTGCCGCATCTGAGACTGCAGGGCCTTGGTCATCGGCTGGTTGTCGGTGTTGGCGAACACGAGCGCGATGAGCATGTCGTTCCACACCCACAGGAACTGGAAGATCCCCAGCGAGGCGATGGCCGGCTTGCCCAGCGGGAACACGACCTGGGCGAAGATCTTCCACTCGGGTGCGCCGTCCATCCTGGCCGCCTCCAGGAGCGACGACGGGATGCCGACGAAGAAGTTGCGCAGCAGGAAGATGGCGAACGGCAGGCCGAACGCCGTGTGGAACAGCACCACGCCGGGGATCGTGCCGAAGATCCCGACGCCGCCGTAGAAGGCCGCGACGGGGATCAGCGCGATCTGGATGGGCACGATCAGCAGCCCCACCACGACCAGGAACGCCGTGTCCCGCCCGCGGAACTCCATCCACGCGAACGCGTACGCCGCCATGGCCGCGATGCCGATCACCAGGATCGTGGTCGGCACGGTGATGAGCACCGTGTTCCAGAACGACGAGGTGAAGCCGCTGGCCAGCAGGTTCTTGTAGTTGGCGATGGTCAGCTCGGCGGGCTTGGTGAAGATCGTCCACCAGCCCTCGGCGTTGTTCACCTTCACCGTGCGCAGGGAGACGACCAGCAGGCCCAGCGTCGGCACCAGCCAGAACAGGCCGAGCACGATCATGACCACCTGGACGGCGCCGCCGCCGAGGCGGTCCACGATCCTGCTCGCCACGCCTCTGCGCGGCGCGCCCGACTCCAGTCCGTGAGGTGCGCTCACGCTCGCGGTCGTCATGTGTCTTCCCTTCTGAACCGGCGGATGTTCATGATCATGAAGGGCAGAACCAGGATGAGCAGGAACACCGCGAGTGCGCTGCCGAGCCCCTGGTTGTTCCCGCCGCCGAACGACACGCGCCACATCTCCAGCGCGACCACGTTCGACTGCGGCTGAACCGAGGCCGGCGCGATGATGTAGACCAGGTCGAAGACCTTGAGCGTATTGATGATCATCGTCACGAAGACGACGAGCAGCACCGGCGACAGCAGCGGCACGGTGATCCGCCGGAACACCTGCCACTCGGTCGCGCCGTCGATGCGGGCGGCCTCCAGGGCGTCCCGCGGGATGGCGGCGAGCCCGGCGGCGATCAGCACCATGGCGAACCCGGCCCACACCCAGACGAACGCGCCGATGATGGCCGGCGTGATGAGCGTCTGGCCGAGCCAGGTCAGGCCGCCGTAGCTGGCCTGGAAGTTCGACTGCGGCAGCCGTACGACGTAGGAGCCGGCCGGCAGGCCGGCGAAGCTGAAGCTGCCGTCGTCGGCGGTCGTGGCGGTGGCCGCGACCTGGCCGTCCTTGACCGCCTCGACGGTCACGCCGGGCAGCCCCTTCTCGGTCGGGTCCACGGCGCCGCTCTGGCCGCCGCCGCCCTGCGTGAAGTCGAACCACACCGTCCCCGACACCGCCGAGCCGCCGGTGGGGGCGTGGGCAGGCTGGGCGTTGGACGGCATGATCTGCGGCTTGACGCCGACGATCGGGATCAGCACCGGCGTGCCCGCCTGGACGGGCTGCTTGGTGACGACCGCGCCGTTCTGCTCGGTCACGGGAGACTGGTCGCCGCCGCGTGCCCGTGCCTCGGGGTAGCCCTGCGAGGAGGAGAACGTGTCGTGCACGGTGGTGAGCACCGCGTTGGCCAGGCCCTTGTCGGGGTCCTCCTCGTAGACGAGGCGGAAGATCACGCCGGCGGCCATCAGCGAGACGGCCATCGGCATGAACACGATCAGCTTGAAGGCCGTCGCCCACCGGATGCGCTCGGTCAGCACCGCGAAGATCAGGCCGATCGTGGTGACCACGATCGGGGCCACGACCACCCAGATGAGGTTGTTGCGGATCGTGACGAGCATGCCGTTGTCGCTGAAGATCGTGGTGTAGTTGCCCAGCCCCACGAACCCGCTGCCCGAGGCGTCGAACAGGCTGCGGAAGATGGAGTAGACGATGGGGTAGACCACCCAGACGCCGAGCAGCAGGGCCGCCGGCAGGAGGAAGGCGATGGCGACCGCCGGCGATGGGCCGAGGCGTCGTCTCGTACGGGGGGTTTCAGCCGGTCCTGCGGAGGGCCCGCCCGCGGTCTTCTCGGGCGGGGCCGCCGGGCCGTCCAACCGTTCGGTCACGGCCTTACCTCTTTACTTCCAGGCCTTCTTGGCCTCGGCCTCGAGCGCCGCCTGGGCGCCCTTGACGTCGCTGGGGTCGCGCAGGAAGTCCTGCAGCACCTTCCACTCGCCCTTGCCGTCGGTGCCGCCGAAGGCGCTCGGGGCCAGGTCCGACATGTCGTAGCGGACGGCGTCACCGGCGGAGACGATCGTCTGGCCGAGCTGCTTGGTCAGCTCGTCGGGGTAGTTGTCGGGGGAGACGTTCTTGTTGGGCGACAGGTAGCCGGGGAGCTTGGCCCAGATCTCGCCGCCCTCCTTGGAGGCCAGGAACTGCACCAGGGCCATCGCGCCGGGGGATTCCTTCATGACCACGGCCACGTCGCCGCCGAGCACGACCGGAGCGGTGTCGCCGGCCTTCGGGAACGGGAAGTACTTCGCGCCCTCGCCGACCTTGGCGCCGTCCTGGGTGGCCTGGGTGGCGACGAAGTCGGCCTCGATGACCATGGCGGCCTTCTTGTTGCCGTACACCTTGGTCACGCAGGTCGGGAAGTCGGTCTGCAGCGCGCCGGAGGCGCCGTCGAGCACGAACTCCTTCTTGCCCGCGATCTGCGCGATCTTCTCCAGGGCGGTGGCGACGCTGGGGTCGGTCCACGGGATCTCGTGCTTGGAGAGCTTGTCGTAGTTCTCCGGGCCGGCGCTGGACAGGTAGACGTTCTCGAACAGGTCGGTCAGCGTCCAGCCCGAGGCGCCGCAGAGGGAGAAGGGCGGGGTGCCGGAGTCGGCGATGGTCTGGCCGGCCTTGATCAGCTCGTCCCAGGTCGTCGGCACCTGGACGCCGGCCTCCTCGAAGGCGTCGGAGCGGTACCAGACCAGCGACTTGTGCGCCGCCTTGATCAGCACGCCGTACACCTTGCCGTCGGCGGAGCCCAGCTCCTTCCAGTACGGCGTGTAGTTGGTGTCGATCTCCTGGGTGACCTCGGCGGACAGCGGCTTGAGCGCGTCCTGCTTGGCGTACTGCTGCACCAGACCCGGCTGCGGCAGGATCGCGACGTCCGGCGGGTTCTTGCCCTGGATGCGCGGGCCGAGGTAGGCGCCGGTGTCCTCACCCGTGGAGGCGTAGGTGACCGTGGCGCCGGTCTTGTCGGAGAAGGCCTTGAGCACCTGCTCGAAGTTCTTCTGCTCGGCGCCGGTCCACTTGGCCGCCACCTCCAGCTTGACGCCTTCGAGGGTCTTGCCGCCGCCGGCGTTGCTGGCCGGCGCGGACTCCGAGGCGGTGGGGGTGGTCGTCGTCGGGGCGTTGCCGCAGGCGGCGACGGCGACCGCGAGCCCTGCCAGGACTACTGCTGCTCTGGCTTTACGCATGGCTTTGCCTCACTGGGTTCTGATGATCTCTTCGAGTTCTGACTTCATGGAGACCGCGACGTCGTCGGCGGACTCTTTCGAGGGAGCGGCCAGGGCCTTGGCGACCGAGCTGGCGATCACCAGGCTCACCTGGTTGTAGTTGGCGCTCACCGGCCGTGGTTTGGCGGCGAGGATGCTCTCCTTGAGCACGGGCAGGTACGGGAACCGCTTGATCAGGGCCGGGTCGTCGTACAGCTCGGTCCACACGGGCGGGAAGGAGCCCTCGGTGAGGACGCGGCGTTCGTTCTCCAGGCTGGTGAAGTAGCGGATGAACTGCTGTGCGGTCTGCTGGTGCTTGGAGTAGGCGCTGACGGCCAGGTTGATCCCGCCGAGGGAGCTGGATCCCTGACCGTTCAGGCCGGGCAGCCGGGTCACCGCGAAACGGTCACCCAGTTTGGCCCTGGCCGGGCCGTAGGCGTGCGGCCAGTTGCGGGCGAAGGCCAGCTTTCCGTCCTGGAAGGCCAGCCGGGTCTCCTCCTCCTTGAAGGTCAGGGAGTCGCCGGTGATCCAGCCCTCCCGCAGCCCTTGCATCAGGAAGTCGAGCGCGATCTTCCCCTTGGCCGGATCGAGGGTCACTTCCGTGCCGTCGTGGTTGAGAATCTGCCCGCCCGCCGACTGCACTGCCTCGGAGAAGTTCACCGTCAAGCCTTCGTAGGCCAGGAGTTGGGCCGCATAGCCTCCGATGTCACGCTTTTTCGTTATTTTTCGTGCTTCGTCGCGAAGTTCCGCCCAGGTCTGCGGCGGCTTCTTGACGAGATCGGTCCGGTAGTAGAGCAGTCCCGCGTTGCTTGTGTACGGGACGGCCCAGAGCTTGCCCTTGTAGACGGCCGTGTCCACGACGGGCGGCAGGAACCTGTCGAGCGGGAACAACCCGCGCTCCAGGGGGATGATCCAGCCGTTCTCCGCGAACTCGGCGGTCCACACCACGTCGAGCCCCAGCACGTCGTAGCGGTTGCTCTGGGCCTGGAGGTTGGCCACCATCTGGGCGCGTTGCTCGTCGGCGGCCTCGGGCAGCTCCAGCAGCGTCACCTTCTCGGCCGGGTGGGCCTGGTTCCAGCGGTCCAGCAAGGGTTGCAGGTACGCCGTGGTGTCGCGTCCGGTGGCGAAGGTGATCGGGCCTGTGCCGCCCATTCCCGTCTCGCCGCCGCCCTCGTCACCCGCCGCCGCGCATCCGGCCGCCAGCAGGACGACCAGAACGAACGAAAGCGGGCGCAGCACTCTGTTTCCTCCACATTCAGCGGGGTTACATACGTGTTAGGTAGATGCATTCATGTTATGCACACCTGTAATCTGATGGTCAACGGATACCTACGTAACGCTCACGTAACACAAAGCGGGGAGGTGAGGCGTGCGGCTTCACCTGCTGGCGCTCCTGGCCAAGGAACCGGCCCACGGCTACGAGCTCAAACAGGCCCTTGAACAGACGTTCGGCAGCGCCTACCCCTCCCCGAACATCGGGCAGATATACGTGACGCTCGGCCGGCTGGAGAAGGACGGGCTCGTCAGGGCCGTCGACGTCGAACAGTCCAACCGGCCGAACAAGAAGGTCTACTACCTGACCGCCAAGGGCCGCGACCTGCTCACCATCTGGGTCGACGAGCCCACCGAAGGTCCCCGGGTGCGCGACGAGTTCTTCATGAAGCTCGTGCTCGCGCCGCTCACCGGCATCGCCGACCGGATGGCGCTGATCAACCGCCAGCGCCGCCACTACCTGTCGCTCATGGGCGACCTCAATGAGCTGCTCTCCCGTACGGCGCCCACCGACCGGGTGGCGCTGCTGCTGATCGAAGGGGCCATGCTGCACCTGCAGGCCGATCTTGACTGGCTGGAGCGATGCCAGGAGGATCTGGCATGAGCTCGGTCCTAAAAACGGTCAATCTGGTTAAAATCTACCAAGACGGCGCGGTCCCGGTGCCGGCCGTGCGCGGGGTGGACCTCCAGGTCGAGCCGGGCGAGTTCGTCGCGATCATGGGGCCGTCCGGCTCCGGCAAGTCCACGCTCGTGCACATGCTCGGCGGCCTCGACGCGCGCACCAGCGGCGAGATCTGGCTCGACGGGCAGCGGGTCGACACCCTCTCCGAGAGCGCCTGGGCGCTGCTGCGGCGCAAGAAGGTCGGCTTCGTCTTCCAGTTCTTCAACCTGGTCGCCAACATGACCGTCGGCGACAACGTCGAGCTGCCCGCCCTGCTGGCCGGCGCCTCGCCCAAGGTGGCGCGCGAGCGGCGCGAGAGCCTGCTCGGCGCGCTCAACCTCGCCGACCGCGCCGGAGCCTCGCCCGCCCAGCTCTCCGGCGGCGAGCAGCAGCGCGTCGCGCTGGCCAGGGCCCTGGCCAACAAGCCCAGCCTGCTGCTGGCCGACGAGCCGACCGGCAACCTCGACAGCCGCAACACGCGCGACGTGCTGCGCCTGCTCAGCGACGTGCACAAAGAGGGGCAGACGATCGTCATGGTCACCCACGACGCCCGGGTGGCCGGCCTGGCCGACCGGCTGGTGTCGCTGTTCGACGGCGCGATCGTCGACGACGGCCGCATCGCCCGCCGCCGCACCCGCACCGCCGGCGAGGTGATCGACCTCCGATGAGCGCGAAGCGAACCCGACGCGGCGAGCGGACCGGAGGCCCGACCGGGGAGGGGCTCCGCGGAGTGAGCGACCAGTGAGCGCCGCTCTGGCCGGAAGCCGCTGGATCAAGGCCGACCTGCGGGCCAGGAAGGGCCAGGCGGTGCTCACCGTGCTGGTGGTGGCCGGGATCGTGGCCGCCCTGATCACCGCGGCGACCCTCCTGGAGGACGGCACCAACCCGTGGCGCAGCCTGTCGGCCCAGACCGACGGCGCCCACGTCTGGGTCTACACCGACGACGACCCGAACGTCGCCCTGGGCGACATCGACGGCGTCACCGGCACCACCGGCCCCTACCGCTCGGCCCCCGTGACCGTGGCGCAGGAGGGCAAGAAGGAGCCCGCGTCGCTGCGCGCGATGCCCGCCGCGCCGCCCGCGGTGGCCCATCCCGTGCTGGCCGAGGGCAGGTGGCTCGACGGCACGCAACCCGACGGCGTGGTCGTCGAGCACTCCTACGCCAGGTCGCTGGGCCTGGCGATCGGCTCGCCGTTCACGGTCATCGCGCTCAACGGCGAGCGCCACACCCTCTACGTACGCGGCATCGCCGACTCCGCCGACCAGGGCTTCTACCCCGAATGGACCCCGGGGCTGGCCTGGGTGCTGCCCGCCACGCTCGACCGCGTCGAGCCCATGCTGGGCCGCAGCGAATGGGTGACCGGGCTGCGCCTGGCCGACCCCGACGCCAGCCAGGTCGTGGCCCAGCGCGTCGTGGTGATGCTGGAGGACAAGCTCCAGCGCGTCTACACCTGGCGCGAGGTCAGGGCCGCGATGGAGCTGGACAACCGGCTGCTTGGCACCCTGCTCGCGCTGTTCGGCGTGGTCGGCATGGTCGCGGCGGCGCTCGCGCTGGCCAACGCGGCCGGCGGCCGGGTGCTCGGCCAGCTCCGCGACCTGGCCACGCTCAAGTCGATGGGCTTCACCGGCGGCCAGGTCGCCCTGCTGCTCCTGGTCGAGCACGGCGCGCTCGGCCTGCTCGGCGTCGCACTCGGCGCGCTGGCGGGCTGGGGGGCGACGGCGGTGGTGCTCGGCACGTACTCGGCCGCGCCGGTGCCGGTGCTGGCCATCGTGGCGGGCACGACGCTGGTGGTGCTGGGCGCGGTGGGGGTGCCCGCCTGGCGGGGCGCGCGCACGCCGCCGATCCCCGCCGTGCCGGCCTCGCCGCCGCGCGGCCACCTGTCCCGGCTGGCCCGGCTCGGCCTGCTCGTACGCCTCCCGCCCGCCCTGATCCTGGGCACCCGCGACGCCTTCACCAGGCGCGTTCCGGCGTTCCTGACGGCGTTCGGCCTGGCCGTGCCGATGATGATGATCACGATCGGCCTCGGCGTCTGGTCCACCATGGACAACTTCCTCAGCCACCCCGAGCAGGTCGGCCAGCACGCCAGCCTGTACGTCCGCCCCGGCAAGCTGATGGAGTCGGCCGAGGCCCAGCGCATCGCCGAACGCGACCGCGACGTGCGCTCGGTCTACCCGGGCACCGACGTGAACGCCCTGGCCCCGGGCGAGGCCCGTTCGGTCAGGGTACGGGCGGTCGGCAGCTCCGCCGATCCCTACCCGTTCCCCGTCGTGGAGGGCCGGAGCTACACCGAGCCCGGTGAGGCGGTCGCCGGGCAGGGCCTGCTCGACCTGCTGGGGGTCAGGATCGGCGACCGGGTGCGCCTGACCGTGGGCGGCTCGCCGCTGATCGTCCGGATCGTGGGCCGTACCGTCGAGCCCGACCTGGACGGCGAGGTGCTCTCGGTGGGCCTGGACAGCCTGGCCGCCAAGGACTCCGTGCCGCCCCAGTACTACGCGCTGGCCCTGCGGCCGGGCGCGGACAAGGCGGAGGTGCGGGCCCGGCTGCTGGCCGAGTCGGCGGAGGGCCTCGACGTGCAGGCCGCGGTCAACCCGGCCGACCGGCTGTCGATCATCAGAGTGGTGATCGTGGCGCTGATCGCCGTGCTGGCCCTGATCGGGCTGGCGAACCTGCTCACGGCGAGCGCGATCGGGCTGCGCGACCACGCCTTCGACCTGGCCGTGCTCAAGGCCATGGGGCTGACGCCACGCCAGGTCATGGCCACGCTGGTGACCGGCACGGGCCTGCTGGTCGTGCTCGGCGTCGGCGCCGGCACGGCGGTGGGGGCGTCGGTGGTGGTGGGGCTGATCGACCTGCAGGGTCACACGAGCGGCGTGGGCGCGGGCATCGGCCGCGCGCCCTCGCCGGTGACGCTGGCGGTGGCCGTGGTGACGGCCGTGGGCACGGCCCTCGCGGTGGCGATCATTCCCGCCCGCCGCGCGGCCCGTGCCCAGGTGCCCGTCACTTCGCGCTGATCTCCTCGGGCTTCAGCGCGAACCAGTAGAACCCGTGGCCCGGCAGGGTCAGCAGGTAGGGCAGCTCGCCGATGCGCGGGAAGCGCACCCCGCCGCGGGCCTCGACCGGCACCATGCCCTCGAACCTGCGCAGGTCCAGCTCGACGGGCTGCGGGAACTTCGACAGGTTGTTGACGCAGAGCATCACGTCGTCGCGGTCCTCGCGCACGTACGTGAGCACGCACGGGTTGGAGGACCACATTTCGGTGTAGGCGCCGAGGCCGAACACCGGGTGGTTCTTGCGGATCTCCAGCATGCGCCGGGTGAAGTGCAGCAGGGAGCCCTCGTGGCGCTGCTGGGCCTCCACGTTGACCGCCTGGAAGCCGTAGATCGGGTCCATGACGGCCGGCAGGTAGAGGCGGCCCGGGTCGGCCTGGGAGAACCCGGCGTTGCGGTCGGGGCTCCACTGCATCGGCGTGCGGACCGAGTCGCGGTCCTCCAGCCAGATGTTGTCGCCCATGCCGATCTCGTCGCCGTAGTACATGACCGGCGAGCCCGGCAGCGACAGCAGCAGCGCCGTGAACAGCTCGATCAGGTCCCGGTTGTTGTCCAGCAGGGGCGCCAGCCGCCGCCGGATGCCGAGGTAGGCCCGCATGCGCGGGTCCTTGGCGTACTCCTTGTGCATGTAGTCGCGCTCTTCCTCGGTCACCGTCTCGAGCGTGAGCTCGTCGTGGTTGCGCAGGAAGATGCCCCACTGGGCCGTGTCGGGCAGCTTGGGCGTGCGGGACATGATCTCGGAGATCGGCTCGCGGGTCTCCTTCTTCACCGCCATGTAGATGCGCGGCATCAGCGGGAAGTGGAAGGCCATGTGGCACTCGTCGCCGCCGACGGTGGGGTCGCCGAAGTACTCCACGACGTCCTCGGGCCAGCCGTTGGCCTCGGCCAGCAGCACCCGGTCGGGGTAGAGCCGGTCGACCTCCGCGCGGATCTTCTTCAGGTACGCGTGCGTCTCGGGCAGCCCGGAGCACGCCGTGCCCTCACGCTCGAACAGGTACGGCACCGCGTCGAGGCGGAAGCCGTCGATGCCCAGGTCGAGCCAGAACCGCAGCACCTCCAGCATGGCCTCCTGCACCGCCGGGTTGTCATAGTTCAGGTCCGGCTGGTGGTGGAAGAAACGGTGCCAGTAGTACTGCTTGCGCACCGGGTCGTACGTCCAGTTGGACTCCTCGGCGCCGATGAAGATGATGGGCGCGTCCGGATAGCCCGTGGGCTCGTCCGACCAGACGTAGAAGTCCCCGTAGGGGCCCTCCGGGTCGTGCCGGGAGGCCTGGAACCACGGGTGTCTGTCGCTGGTGTGGTTCATGACCAGGTCGGTGATGATCCGAAGACCTCGCTCGTGCGCGGCCTCGATCAACTGGACAAAGTCTCCCAGATCGCCAAAATCTGGAAGGATCTTCATATAGTCCGAAATGTCATAACCGCCATCGCGCAGCGGGGACTCGTACAGCGGCAACAGCCAGAGGCAGTCGACGCCGAGCCATTCCAGGTACCCGAGCTTCTCGATGAGACCGCGCAGGTCCCCCGTGCCGTCACCGTTGGAGTCCTTGAACCCCCGGACGAGAACCTCGTAGAACACCGCCCGCTTGTACCATCGCGGATCTTCCGAGACGAAAGCCTCAGAGATCGACTCCGGTGATGGGGATGCGTTGATCATGATGTCGCTCACAGGAAGAGATGTGGGCAGGACGAAGTCACCGGTTACCCCGGCGTTCTTAGCTGGTGACCGCGCCGCGTGGAGTCGTCATCCCTGCGAACTCCATGCCCTCGAACGAGACCGGATTTGTGATCTGGTGCCCGTTTGTTGCGGCGCTTACGGGCCGAACACTACCAGCCCGGTGGCTTTCCGGAACCCGCTTCTGCTGTGCGACGTGTAATACCCGCGAGATCCGTATGTAATCGCCCTGTTACCCAGAGTTCACTGAAAAGGTGCCGTGACGTCCGTGAGGTCGTTCTCGAAGTCGTTCAGCCAGAGTCCGAAAAGCACCAGGCCGCGCACCCAGAACCGGTCGTTCCAGCCGTTGAACCGGGTCAGTGCGTCGGGTCCGCCGGCGATCACCTCGTGCAGCTCGTCGGAGAGCAGGCCGGGCACGCGCCCGGCCACGACTTCGAGCATGGCGTGGGAGTAGGCCCGCGCCGGGGCGGCCGTGGAGCGCAGCGGCACCCGCCGGAGCGGCTGCTTGACCACGTTCGTCGAGGGCAGCGCGGCCACCCTCGGATTGGCCGCGTGCAGCACCTCGCGGTAGAAGCGGCCCTTGTCCTTGCGCGCGACGCCGACGCTGAGCGCGGCGTCGAAGAAGGCGGGATGGATGAACGGCGCCGCGAACGACGCCTCCGGGCCCACCAGGTTGACCGCCGACCGCGCGATGCCGCGCACGGTCCTGGTGTGCAGCACCGACAGCGGCAGCTCGGCCCGATGGCCGTGGAGCATCGAGGTGGCCGCCGCGAACTGGTCGCGCACGGTCTCCTCCATCCACTGCGCGGCGGCCTTGGACAGGAACGGCTGCGCGGGCGCGCCCAGCGACAACGAGCCCAGCAGCGCCGCCGACCGTTCGGCCTGCGTCCTGGCCTCCAGGGCGGCGCCGCTGACCATGAAGTTCTTCAGCAGCGGGCCGCCGGCCAGGCCGTCCACCAGGACGCGGCCCGAGCCGTGCACCTCCTTGGCGAAGGGCGCGTACCAGGCGTGGTGCGGCGTCAGGTACTCCAGCCTGCGGGCCACCTCGGCGGCGTCGCCGGGGTAGGCGGCGGCGTCCTGGGTGACGATCCGGTGCGGGATGCCCAGCTCGCGGGTGATCGCCTGGGCGAAGGCGATGTCGGTGTCGGTGCCGTCGTCGGGGCTGGTGGTCCACGACTCGACGTCGGCGCCGCGGGCCATGGCCACGCTCGCCAGCAGCCGCGAGTCGTAGCCGCCGCTGACCGGCACGAGCAGCCTGCGCCCGTCGTAGTCCTCGTAGACGTGGTGCAGCAGCTCGACGATCTCCTCGGGGCTCGTCCACGCCTCGTACGGCTCGGTGCGCAGCCAGCGCGGCAGCCGGCGCTCGGTGGCCAGGCGGCCGTGCTCGAACACCAGCGCGCTCGACCCCGGCAGCCGCCTGACCTCCCGGTACGGGGTCGCCTCGCCCAGCGGGAACGTCACCTGGATGATCGAGGCCCACGCGGCCCAGTCGATCTCGACGGGCACCAGGCTGAGCAGCGGCTGGATCAGCGAGGAGAAGTAGACGGCGTCGCCCTGGCGCACGTAGTAGACGTCGACCAGGCCGAGCGCGCCCGCGTGCAGCGTCACCCGCGCGTCGTCGCCGATCAGGCCGGGCGTCTCGTACGTCTCCGCGACCGTCATCCAGTCCTCGGCCGCGGCGGGCCTGCGCTCGCCCCACGAGAACGCGAACGCGCCGCCCGCCCGGTGGTAGGGCGGCAGCGGCGCGGAGCTGAACAGCGCGGCCTCGTCCGTCTGGAGCGCGGGCCGCACCTTGGGGCCCGCGGCGGTGAGTTTGCCCAGTATGGAGGTGTCGATCCGGCCGAGAGCGCCGCATACGTAGGGTCGCACGTTGAACTGCACCGGATCTCATCCCTTCGAGACGCTTCCTGCAAAAGAGTATCCTTTGCCGGGCTGAGAGAGCGGAGGTCCGGTTGTCTACCGAGCTGGAAAGCACGCGTCGGGCGTTGCGGGAAGCTGTCGCGCAGGCCGAGCGCGCGGCCGAACTGGCCAGGCTGCTGGACGCCGCGCAGTCCAGGCTGGCGGCCGCCGAGGAGAACGCCGAGGAGGTCAGGAAGCTGGCCGAGCGGCTCGACGAGGCCGAGGAGCGGCTGGAGATCGAGCGGGCCGCGGCCGACAAGCTGCGCAGGGAGCTGGCCGAGCAGCGGTTCCAGGCCGAGGTGGCCAACTGGAAGCTGTCCTCGATCAAGGTCGCCCGCTGGAACCGGCTGGGCGACGCCATCAAGAGCGGCAGGAACAACCCGATGCGCCTGGCCAAGGGGCTCAGGGGCGCGGCGAAGCCGGTCAAGCGGCCCAGCGCGCCCAAGCGCCGGCCGGTGGCCGTCCAGGGGGCCAAGGAGGCTCGTCCGGGGGCGTCGTTCCAGGCCACGAGCACGACCAGGACGCTGGGCGGGGCCTCGTTCAAGCTCAAGCCGTACCGGATCCCCACCGGGCCCAACACCCGCCCGCACCTGACCGCGGCCGTCGTCGCCGATCCGCACGTCGAGGCGCTGCTGCGTTACGAGTGGCGCCAGACGACCGGGTTCACGCCGCGCGACTTCGCCCGCGTGCTGCCGCTGGAGGTGCCCCACCTGCTCGTGGTGGAGTCCGTCACACAGGGGCCGTGGCTGGAGGAGCTGACCGGCGAGCCGGGTGAGGGGCTCAGGGCGCTGCTGGCCTGGTGCGCCGAGCGCGGCATCCGTACCGTCTTCTGGCACACCCAGGGTGACGTGGCCGACTACGCCGCCGCGGCCGAGCTGTTCGAGCACCGCTTCACCGGCGACACCACCGTCCCGTGGCCGCGCCTGCACTTCGGCGTGCAGCCGCGGGTGCACAACCCGCTGCCGCTGGCCGGCGGACGGGTCGACCGGGTGCTCACGCTCGACCAGCTCCTGCCGCCGCACCTGGCCTATCCCGACGTGCTCACCTCCTACCGCTGGCCCGCCGCGGCCGAGTGCCCGCCCGGCACGCCGCAGTGGCGGCTGGCCGAGATCGCCGCCTGCGGCACGCCGATCGGCACCGAGCCCGACTCGCGCCGGGCGCACGTGGCGCTGCGCCGGGCCTACAACATGGGGACGATGACCGAACGCGTGGACGAGCTGCTGGAGGCCGTCGGCCTGCCGAGCGCCCGCGCCACTCTCGACACCTCCGTGCTGCTGCCCATCCTCGACCCCTCGCTCATGGAGCACGCGCTGGCCCAGGTGGCCAGGCAGTCGGGCGTGGCCCAGGTGATCGTCATCGGCCCGCCCGAGGCCGAGCTGCGCGCCCGCGACGTGCTGACCGACGCCGAGGTCCTGTACCGGCGGCCCCACCCGGCCATGTCCGAGGGCGCGATGCTGGCCAAGGGCCTCGACCTGTGCGAGGCCGACCTCGTCGCGGTCATGGACCCGCGCGACGTCTACGGCCCGCACTACCTGACGGACCTGCGCCGGGCCTTCCTGTTCAGCACGGCCGACATCGTCGGCAAGGCGGCCTTCTACGCCCACCTGCGCAAGCCCCAGGCGACCCTGCTCAAGCAGCCCGAGGCCGAGTACGCCTACCTCCCCGAGATCGCCGGGTCCACCCTGCTCGCCCGCAGGAACGCCCTGCGCGAGGTGGGCTTCGCCGACCTCACCGAGGGCTGGGACGAGGTCATGATGCGCCAGTGCCGCACCGACGGCGTCAAGGTCTTCTCCGCCGACCGGTTCGGCTACGTACGGGTGCGCGACGAGGACCGCTGGCTGCTCGGCGCGGCCCACCTGGTCGAGTACGGCTCGGCCGAGCCGCACGCGCTGATCTGACACCTACGCTGGGGCCCATGATCGACCTGCTGGCCGAGGTGCTGGGGGAGCCGCCGGTGCCCGAGGGCACGTGGGAGCGGGAGGCCGTCTACGTGTCGGCCGCCGCGCTCCGCCGCCGAATCCCCCCGTCCGGCCTGGCCGCGCGGGTGCGGGCCGTGGAAGGGGTGGCCGGGGCCGAGGCGCGGCCGAACGGCTTCCTGCGCATCGTCGTGGACGTGCCGGGACGGCTGGTCGAGTCGCCGCAGGCCGTGCCGGACCTGCCCGACCCCGGCTGGCCCGACTTCCCGCGCACGTGGGACAACCCCGGCTTCGTCGTCCGGTACGGCCACGCCCGCGCCTGCGCGGTACGGCGGTGGGCGGGCGAGCTGGGGGTGCCGCTCACCGGGTTCCGGCCCGAGCTGCTCGACGGCCCCTACGACCGCGGGGTGCTGCGGGTGCTGGCCGAGCTGCCAGGACGGGCCGTCAGCCGCGCCCCCGCCTGGGACAACTTCCTGGTCCGGCTGGCGCTGGCCTACCACGACGCCCACGAGCACGCGCCCGCCGTCCCGGTGGGGGACGAGCCGGTCCGGCCGGTGCACACGGCGCGGCTGCGGCTGGCGGAGGCCGTACGGGAGGTGCTGGTGGGACCGGAAAGATTGTGACGGCTCGTAAAATATCCGGCCAAACCGCGAAAAATCGTAAAAATATCCCTTGTGGACCTTGATCGCGTCTCGATACGTGGGCAGCGGTCCAAGAAGGGGCGGCGATTCCGATAGCCTCGATCGGGTGAGCTTCGTCCATCCAGCCGGGGACCGGCACGCCGAGATGCTGCCCCACGAGCGCCCCCCGATGGCGCCCGCCGACCTCAACCGGATCGACCCCGCGATCTGGCCCCGAACGTCGGCCCGGACCGACGGCACGCTCACGGTCGGCGGCGTCGACGTGCGCGACCTCGCCCGCGAGCACGGCACGCCGCTCTACGTGCTCGACGAGGCCGACGTGCGCTCACGTATGCGCGACTACGCCACGGCCTTCCAGGGCTCGGAGGTCCACTACGCGGGCAAGGCGTTCCTGTGCAAGGAGATCGTGCGCTGGCTGGCCGAGGAGGGCCTCGGGCTCGACGTCGCCAGCGGCGGCGAGCTGGCGGTGGCGCTCAGCGTCGGCTTCCCGCCCGAGCGCATCACCCTCCACGGCAACAACAAGTCCAAGGCCGAGCTGACCCGCGCCCTGGAGTGCGGCGTCGGGCACATCGTGGTCGACTCCTACGAGGAGATCGCCCGCCTCGGCTACCTCGCCGAACAGCTCGGCAAGCGGCCCAAGGTGATGATCCGGGTGACCACCGGGGTCGAGGCCCACACCCACGAGTTCATCGCCACGGCCCACGACGACCAGAAGTTCGGCCTGTCGCTCAACACCGGCGCCGCCGCCGAGGCCGTGCGCCGCATCCTCGCGCTGCCGCAGCTCGACCTGGTCGGCCTCCACTCCCACATCGGGTCGCAGATCGTCGACACCGCCGGGTTCGAGGTGGCCGCGCGGCGGCTGGCCTCGCTGCTCGTCCAGATCAAGGACGAGCACGACGTCGTCCTGCCCGAGCTCGACCTCGGCGGCGGCTACGGCATCGCCTACGTCGAGGGCGACGAGGCCCCCGACATCAAGGAGCTGGCCGACGGCCTGCGCGAGATCGTCACCAAGGTCTGCGTCGACGCAGGCCTGCCGGTGCCGCGCCTGACCGTCGAGCCGGGCCGCACCATCGTGGGCCCGGGCGGCATCACCCTCTACGAGGTCGGCACGGTCAAGGACGTCGAGGGGCTGCGCACGTACGTCAGCGTCGACGGCGGCATGAGCGACAACGTGCGCACCGCCCTCTACGGCGCCGAGTACACCGCCACCCTCGTCAGCCGGGCCAGCGACGCCGAGCCCATGCTCAGCCGCCTGGTCGGCAAGCACTGCGAGAGCGGCGACATCATCGTGCGCGACTGCCACCTGCCCGCCGACCTGGCGCCCGGCGACCTGGTCGCCGTGGCCGCGACCGGCGCCTACTGCCGCTCGCTGGCCAGCAACTACAACTACCTGCCCAGGCCCGCCGTGGTCGCCGTCGCCGACGGCGCGGCCCGGGTGATCGTGGCGGGCGAGACCGAGGACGACCTGTTGAGGGGGCAGCTGTGAAACCGCTGAAAGTGGCTCTGCTGGGCTGCGGCGTCGTCGGCTCGCAGGTCATCAGGCTCCTGCACGAGCAGGCCGACGACCTGGCCGCGCGCATCGGCGCCCCGCTCGAGCTGGCCGGCGTGGCCGTGCGCAGGCTCGGGCGCAAGCGCGACATCGAGGTCGACCCGGCGCTGCTGACCACCGACGCCGAGTCCCTGGTCACCCGCGACGACATCGACATCGTCGTCGAGGTGATCGGCGGCATCGAACCGGCCCGCACGCTCATCGTGGCCGCCCTCGAACGCGGCAAGTCGGTCGTCACGGCCAACAAGGCCCTGCTGGCGGAGGACGGCTCGGCCCTGCACGAGGCGGCCCGGCGCGGCGAGGGCGACCTCTACTTCGAGGCCAGCGTCGCCGGCGCCATCCCGCTGCTGCGCCCGCTGCGCGAGTCGCTGGCCGGCGACCACGTCAAGCGCGTGCTCGGCATCGTCAACGGCACCACCAACTACATCCTCGACAAGATGGACAGCACGGGCGCGTCCTTCACCGACGCCCTGGAGGAGGCCCAGACGCTCGGCTACGCCGAGGCCGACCCGACGGCCGACGTCGAGGGCTTCGACGCCGCCGCCAAGGCCGCCATCCTGGCCGGCCTGGCCTTCCACAGCCGGGTCACCGCCGACAAGGTGCACCGCGAGGGCATCACCGAGATCACCGCCACCGACGTCGCCTCCGCCAAGGCCATGGGCTACGTCATCAAGCTGCTGGCCATCTGCCAGCGCTCCGACGACGGCCGCTCGTTCGGCGTGCGGGTGCACCCGGCGATGATCCCGCGCACCCATCCGCTCGCGGGGGTGCGCGAGGCGTACAACGCGGTGTTCGTGGAGGCAGAGTCGGCCGGGCAGCTCATGTTCTACGGCAAGGGCGCCGGTGGCGCGCCCACGGCCTCGGCCGTGCTCGGCGACCTCGTGGCCGTCGGCCGCAACCGCCTGGCCGGCACCCACGGGCCTGAGGAGTCCACCTACGCCGACCTGGCCGTCCATCCGATGGGCGACACGGTCACGCGCTGCCACGTGGCGCTCGACGTGGCCGACAAGCCGGGCGTGCTGGCCCGGGTGGCCGACCTGTTCGCCCAGCACGACGTCTCCATCCAGACCGTCCGCCAGGAGGGCCACGGCGACGACGCCCAGCTCGTCATCGTCACCCACCGCGCCACCGACGCCGCCCTCACGGCGACCATGGAGGGGCTGCGCGGGCTCGACATCGTCCGGGCGGTCGCCAGTGTGATGCGCGTGGAGGGCGACGACTGACGCCTGCCCCCGCCCAGGTCTCAGTGGGTGGGGAAGGCCAGGTCGCGGACGCGGCGCACGGCCCGTTTCAGGACCGTGCGGTCCTGCTCGCGGGCCAGCCGCACCGCCTCGCGCCGCCAGCTCTCGGCCTTCTCCCGCCAGCGGGAGGCGTCCCTGCCGTTCTTGGCGGACTCCCGGCGGAGCTGGGCGATCTCGGCGCGCAGGGCGGCCACGCGCTTGCGGTGGAGGGTCAGGTCCTTCTCGTGGCGGGCGGCCAGCCGGGCGAGCTCCGCGACCGGCGGCCTGCCGGGCGGGTAGACGCCGGGGCGGCGGTGGAGGCCCCACGACGCGCCGTCCGCCCATTCCACGCCGTACAGGGCGTCGATCAGGTCGTCCGGGTGGTCGTCGGGGGTGGCGACCAGGGCGGCTCTGGACAGGGCGGCCGTACGGTCGAGGCGGGCGGCGACCACGCCGTGCCCGGTCTCGTCCAGGGCCAGGCAGAGGCTGCCGAGGTCGTGCTCCTCCAGGTGGGCGATCAGGCGTTCGAGCGTGCCGGGGGAGAGCGTCCAGCCGGGCGGCACGCTCAGCCGGAAGGGGGCCGTCGTGCCGGCGGGCGGCCCAGGAGGCGGTTCGGTGGCCAGCCGGACCCGCGGGTCGTGCTCGAAGGTGGCCTTGACCAGGCGCAGGTCCAGGTCGGGGTCGTTCAGGGGGGACCGGCGTCCGGTGGGCAGCGCGGGCCACGGGCCCGTGAGGGTGAGGCGCACGTCGGGGATGGAGGAGGCGAGCAGGGCGTCCGCGGTGGCGCGGGTGTCCTCGTAGCCGCCCGCCGGCACCACCGCCTCCACGTACGGCACCAGCCACTGCCGCCCCGCCTCCGTACGCAGGTACCGCCGGTACGGAACCCGGTCGGCCACGTAGGGATCGTTGTACCGCTTCAACGCGGCCACGTCGCGCATCGCGGTCGGCAGGCCGACGTGCCAGGCCCGTGCCTCGGGGTCCGGGACGAAGACCGCCCCCGCCTGCGTGAGCCGGTACCCCAGCTCGGTGTCCTCGGCCAGCACCAGCGAGGTGTCCAGGCCGCCGATCGAGCGCAGCAACGCCGCCGGGTACGACGCCGTCGCCCCCACGTGGACGCGGGCGGCCGTCGCGCCGGACGCCGTGCGCAGGCCGTCGTGGTCGTGGATGATCTTCTCGGCCCAGTCGTGCCGGTGCGGTGACAGGGGGAACAGGCCGTTCTCGGCGCCGTCGTCCAGCGCCTGGACGACCTGGCCGGGCGTGGGCAGCTCGGCGGCCGAGGTGAAGTCGATCCAGCCGAGCACCACCACGTACGGGGCCAGATGGTGCCACCGGAGCTGGGCCTCGACGTGCCGCCGGTGCGGGACCATGTCGGCGTCCAGCACGAGGACGACCTCGCCGGAGGCGGCGTCCAGGCCCGCCTGGACGGCCCAGGCGCGCCCCCAGCCGCCCGGCGGACCGGAGATCAGCTTGGTGCCGCCCGGGACGAGTTCGGGCAGGCGGATGGGGGTGGCGCTGCCGTCGTCCACCACGATCACGTCGAGCAGGTGGGCCGGGTAGCTCTGCGCGGACAGGGCGGCGAGCGTCAGGTCCAGGGTCTCCTGGCGGTCGTGCGCCGGGACGACGACCGTGACGGTGAGCTCCGGCTCCCAGGCCCCCAGCTCGGGAGGGTCCAGGACGCCGAAGTCGTTCCCGCGGATCCGGGGCACGGTCATGGGCGGCTGCTCCCCTCCAGCTCCATCAGGGCGTTCGGGCGGAACCCGCGCCACTGGCGTCTGTTGCGCCGCAGGAACGTGCCGATCGGCTCCTGCCAGGTGTGGGCGGAGGCCGGGCCCCGGCGCAGGATGTAGCCCAGGCCGTGGGTGCGGTAGATCTGGCCGCCCGCCGCCTGGAGGGCCTCCTGGAACTGGGTGTCCACCGAGCGGCGCAGCGGCCGGAAGCCGCCCACGGCCTGGAACGCCGAGCGCTCCACCAGGATCGTGCCGCCCGCCACGAAGCTGGTGATCTGCTCGGTGACCTGGCTGCGGTGCACGGTGACGTCGATCGAGGCCAGGTAGACGAACTCGGGCACCGTGCCGACCACCTGGGCCCCCGAGTAGGCGTGGGCGAGCAGCAGGTCGGCCAGGAAGTCGGGGCCGTACCAGTCGTCGTCGTCCATCTTCAGCAGGAACGAGCCGGAGGCCCTGGCGGCGGCCTCGTTCAGCACCTCGCCGAAGACGGCTCCGGGGTCGGCCTCGTACACGGTCAGCGGGCCGTCGAAGGCGGCCAGGGCGGCGGCGACGTCGGGATGCTCCCGGGGCACGCCGTGCAGCGCGAGCACCACTTCGAGCTGGGCGTCGCGCTGGCGGGCGATCTGCCGCAGGGCGAACGGCACCATGTCCGCGCGCCTGGTGGCCAGCAGGACGGAGGTGAGCGGAGGAGCGGGGGCGGGCGCGCCGAGCTGCTCCCACCGCGCCGCCACGCCATGGGTACGCAGGGCGGCCCGGCGCAACCGGATGCTGTGCTCCTCGCGCCGCAGGTCGTCGGACAGGTCGGGCGCGGCGGGCAGGAGCGTGACCAGTTCGTCCCCGAGAGCCCCCGCCCAGCGCGGCACGGCCCCGGTCACCAGCGGCACCCCGGCGGCGGCCAGACCGGCCAGCACCCGTACGGCCGCCAGCGGGCCGCTGTGCGGATGGTGCCAGCTCACCTCGACGCCCCGGATCTGCCGCAGCCTGGCCACGTCGGCGTCGGTGACCCCGCCGGACTCGGCGAACGTCGTGACGACCTTGCCGTCCAGCAGCACCGACCAGCGGCCGTCGCGCTCGGCCAGCGCGGCCGTGCCCCGGGACGGCGTGGTCACGAAACCCTGGGGGTTGACCAGGCGCTCGTCCACGGGCGGGACCATCGACGGCTCGGCGAGCACGTCGGGATCGGCCAGCGGCGACCCGGCCCCACCGGGACGCCCGATGCTCTCCCAGCTCGCGGCCACGATCGTGGGCCGCTCGACGGGAGCCTGATCGCCGGCCCAGCCGATACCGCCCGGCTCTCCGGCCCCGCCCGGCGTCAGGGCCGGGGACGCGTCCGAGGCGCGGCCGTCGCCCGGCAGGCGCAGGGCGTCGCCGGCCAGGCCGCGGAGGGCGACGTCGCCCAGCGTGCGGAGCACGACGTCGCTGCCGGGGGCGCCGACGCGTTCCGGGACCGGGCCGGTGACCTCGGCGGGGGTCGCGTTCGGGTCGCCCGGACGCCAGTCGGCCGAGCCGATCCCGGCGATCCCGGCGGCCGGCGCGGCGATCACGTCCAGCCGGTGCCCGGCGAAGGCCCGCGCGGTCGCGGTCACCGTGCGGCCGGCGGGCGTCGCGGCGGAGAAACGGGCGTCCACCACCCACACCCGGCTCCTGGGCTGGTACACCCGCAGGTCCGTCAGCGACCGCCAGCGATGCGCCGGGGTCGGCGTGGGCACGGGGGCCGGATGCGAGGCCGGGGCGTCGAGCACGCACACCACCACCCGCCCGGCCAGCGGGAGCAGCTTGTGCAGGGTCGCCACCCTGCGCAGGTCGGCGGGCGTCCTGGCGAGCACGAGGACGTGGTCGGCCGACTCCGGCTCGGCGGGCGGCTCCAGCAGGTCCCGGTCCAGGTCCACGACGCCGCCCGTCCCGGTCTGCCCGGTCAGGAGGGACCGGCTCTCGATGCCGGCCAGGAACACCCGGGCGCCCGGCAGCTCCGCCAGCAGCGCGGCGACCGTCCGCCGCTCGGCGGGCGGCTGGTCAGCGATCATCCGGCGCTCCGCAGGTGGCGGATCAGGGAGCTCAGCGGCCCGGGTGCGGAGGGCTCCTCGTCCTGCGGGCCGGACAGGCGCTCGACCTCGGCGGCGAGCCGGTCGGCCGCGGCCCGCAACTCCTTGATCTCGGCCAGCCGCCGGGCCGCCAGCGCGCGCCACTTGGCCGGGTCGCCGCCCAGCGGCGGAGCCTCTTCGGCGGTGCCGAAGCCGTGCTCGCCGCCCTCGACCCACAGGACGCCGAACAGGTCGTCCACCAGGTCGTCGGCCCGGTCGTCGGCCCGGTTGTCGGCCCGGTCGTCGGCGGGGTGGTCGGGTTTGTCATCAGCGGCGCCGTCGAGGCGTGCGGCGCGGGCGAAGGCGGCCGTGCGCTCCAGCCGGGCGGCCACGACCTCCCCGCCGTCCTCGGCCAGCGCGATGCAGACCAGGCCGAGCAGGTCCTCGTCGGCCAGCCGGACGAGCCGGGCGAGGGTGTCGGCCCCCAGGACCCAGCCGGCAGGCAGCCGCAGCAGGAACGGCGTGGGGGCGGCCGAGACCGGTTCGCTCTCCGCGAACGTGACGCGCGGCTCGTGGGCGTACAGGTTGTGCAGCAGGCGCAGGTCGAGCAGCGGATCGTCGAGGCTGGACCGGCGTTCGCCGGTCAGCTCGTCCCAGGGGCCGACGACGGTGACGGCGGCGTCGGGCAGCGTGCCCGCGAGCGCCGCGTCCACGCTCGCCCGGGTCTCCTCGTACGTGGTCGCGCCCACCACGACCCGCACGTACGGCACCCGCCAGTGTCGCCGGGGATGACCCCGCAGCCAGCGCAGATCCGGGACGAGGTCGCCCAGGTAGGACCAGTTGTGCCGGTGGACCTCCTTCTCCCGCAGCATCACCGTGGACGGCCCGACGTGCCACGCCCTGGCCTGCGGATCGGGCACGAACACCGCGCCCGCCTGGGCCAGCCGGTAGCCCAGCTCGGTGTCCTCGGCCATGTTGAGTGAGACGTCCACGCCGCCCGCCGCGCGCAGCAGCTCCGCGCGCACCGACGTGGAGGCCCCCGTGTGCAGCAGGTACGCGCTCGTGCCCGCGTCCTTGAGCATCCGGGTCGACTCCAGCGTCTTCCTCGTGTACTCCGGCCGCGTGCCCTCCTCGCCGGGTTCCGTCACGAACCGGATGTCGCCGATCACCACGACGTGGTCGAGCAGGTGGTGCCAGCGCATGTGCGCCTCAAGGTGGTCGGGGGCCAGGATCATGTCGGAGTCCAGCCAGTGGATCACCTCGCCGGTGGCGGCCAGTTGCCCGGTCTGCCGGGCCGCGCCGCGTCCCCAGCCGTCGGTCACCCGTACGACGTGGGCCCCCGGCAGCTCGACCGGCGGCGTGCTGCCGTCGTCGGCGACCACGATCTCGACGAGTTCGGCCGGGTACGTCTGTGCGGCCAGCGCGGACGCCGTACGCTCCAGCGCCTCCTGGCAGTCGTAGGCCGGGATGACCACGGACACGCTCAGCGACGGCTCCCAGGCCCCGATCGCGGGCGGGCGCAGCACCCCGTAGTCGTTGTGCCGGACGCGGGTCATGCCAGGCCCTTGGCCAGCGCGCGAACCTCCTCGCGCAGTTCCTCGACCTCGCGGGCCCTGGTCATGGCGTGCACGCGGTCCTCGCCGAGCGAGGCCAGGATCGCCCCGATGTCGTCGGCGCGCCGTGCGGCCGACTCCTCGACGGCCTGGACCAGCAGCTCCACCCGGGATTCGAGGTTCCTGAGCGCGGTCGTGGCGCGGGCGAGCTCGGCCTCGTGCTTCTTCATCCGCAGGTCGATCCGGTGCGCCTTGCCGTCCACGCGGCGGACGGTGAGCAGCAGGAGGGCGAGGGCGGCCAGGGTGACCGCGAACGCCGCGACGGTCGCCGCCGCGCCGAGTGTGAGCAGGCCGGCCAGGACGAGGAGCACGAGCACCCCGGTGGCCACAACTGCGAGAAGTGCGGCGGTCGCGGCCAGTCGGCGGGGCGAGAGCATCCGCGCAAACCTTTCATAGTCACGACGAGTCGGGCATAGGAGTCGGAGCGGGATTATTGCCACCCTAATAAATCCTGGCCACTACCGTGCCATAAGTTCCTGGAGGAAAACTGGGAACCGGCTGCCCCGCGGCCTGCGTCGCCCGCCATGCGAAAGCTGCCTGTCCGTCTACTGACGTGTAAAAACGGGCGTAAGGTAGGCGCCGATCCCGTCCCGACCGGAGGAGCGCCGTTCCATGTCCGTCACCCCCTGCGGCTTCACGCGTACGCCGGGCAAGGGGTTCGCCCGGCTGCACTGGGCGGGCGGATGGCAGGTCGACGGCGGGCCGCCCGAGGTGCCCGAGCTGCACTCGCGGCGCGGGCTGGAGATCGACTGGCCCGCCGCGCCGGTGCCGCTCGACGGCCTGACGGCCCTGGCCGGCGCGGGGATACCGCTGACCGCCAAGGACGCCCCCGCGTGGGTGCCGGGCGACCTGGCCGCGCTGCTCACCGACCGCGACTGGCTCGTCGAGCCCGACGGCACCGCGCGCTGCCTGGCCGACCTGCGGCGGGAGGAGCACAGCGTACGCCTGCGCCGCCTGGCGCACCGGCCGGCCCGCACGTCGGCCGGCCCGACGGTCAGTGTCGTCATGTCGACCAAGCGGCCCGCCCTGGTCGGCGCGGCGCTGGCGCAGATGGAGCGGCAGCGCGGCGTCGAGGCCGAGGTCCTGCTCGGGCTGCACGGGGTGGCCTTCGAGCAGGTACGCGCAGCCGTCGAGGCGTGCTCGCTGCCCGTGCGATGGGTCGAGGCGGAGCAGACGGTGCCGTTCGGCGAGGTGCTGAACCGGGCCGCCGCCCCGGCGTCGGGCGACCATCTCGCCAAGTGGGACGACGACGACTGGTACGGCCCCGACCACCTGGCCGACCTCCTCATGGCCCGCTCGTACGCGGGGGCCGACGTGGTGGGCACGACGGCCGAGTTCTTCTACCTGGAGCCGTTGCGCGCCACGATCCGGCGGACGACGTTCGCGAGCGGGGCGGCGTACCCCAGCGAGGTCTGGGCAGATCATGTGGCCGGAGGCACCATTTTGCTCGAAACGGCGAAATTTCGGGAAATTGGAGGATTTCCCGCACTGCCGCGGGCGGTCGATCTGGAGTTCCTGAAAGCGGCGCAAAAGATCGGCGCGCGCACCTATCGCACGCACGGCCTCGGCTACGTGCTGCGCAGGGCGCTCACCGCCGAGCACACCTGGCAGCTGCCGCTGGCCCATTTCGTCAGGATCGCCACGAACCAATGGCACGGCTTCCGGCCGAGCCTGCTGATGGAACCGCATGAACTCGCATGAATCCGCACGTGCCTGTTCGGACCCGCTGAACCTGTTGAACCCCGCCCGATGGACCCCGCATGAACCCGTGCTCGATGGAAGCCGCATGAACCCGTGCCTGCCGATGGACCCCGCATGAAGCCCGGCCAGAACCCTCCGGTGCGCGGCAACGACTACCGCGTGCTGCGTCCGGGCGAGGACCTCACCCCGTCGCTCAAGGTCAGCGTGATCGTCCCGGCCTACGGTGGCCAGGACAAGCTGGACCTGGTGCTGGCCGCCCTCGCCCGCCAGACCTACCCGGCCGCGCTCACCGAGGTCATCGTCGTGGACAACGGCAGCTCACCGCCGCTGCGGCTGCCCGCCACCCGGCCCGAGGGCACCCGCCTGATCGTCTGCTCCCAGCCCGGTCGCGCGAACGCCCGCAACGCCGGCCTGGCCGAGGCCACCGGCGACGTGATCCACTGGCTCGACTCCGACGTCGTCCTCACCCCGGGCGCGATCGAGGCCCACATGCGCTGGCACCACGCGGCCCCGTACCTGGTGGTGACCGGCTACATCAGGTTCACCGACGCGCCGGTCCCCGCCGAGCTGCCCGCCGACCTGGAGAATCACTTCGAGCCCGCCGAGCCGCACACCTGGATCGTCGACCTCGTCGAACGCACCGACGGCCTCACCGCCAACCCCCAGCGCCCCTTCAGCCTGCACGTCGGCGGCGCCACCTCCGTGGGCGCCCGCCTGATCGAGGCCGCCGGGCCCATGGACGACGAGCTGATCCTCGGCCAGGACACCGAGATGGGCTACCGGCTGGGCCAGGCCGGCGCGGTGTTCGTGCCCGAGCCGCGCGCCCGCGCCTACCATCTCGGCCCGACCATGCGCATGCGCGACAAGGAGTCCATCGACCGGGTGAGCCACGCGTTCGTGGCCGACCGCATCCCGGCGTACCGGTGGTTGCGCTCTCATCCGTCCAGGCACTGGAAGATCCCGTACGTCACCGCCGTCGTGGACGGCACGGCCGGCTACGACAGCGTGCGCGCGACGGTGGACGCGCTGCTCGCGGGCACCGTCCCCGACCTGTCGGTGCTCCTGCTCGGCCCCTGGGACGAGCTGGGCCGCGAACGCCGCTCCCCGCTCAAGGACCCCGACCTCGACCTGGCGCTGGTCCAGGGCCACTACCGGCACGAAGGCCGGGTGCGCCTGGCCGTCTCCGAGGAGGCCGCGCAGATCGATCCGGCCACGCCCTTCGTGTTGCGCCTGCCGCCCGGCTGGATCCCCGGCGAGGACACCGTCGCCGGCCTGCTCGACCTGGCCCGCGACGAGGGGCTCGGGCTGGTCTCCGTGCTGCTGCGGGAGTCGTCCCAAGGGGTCGTCGCGGCCCGCCTGGAACGCCGGTCGTCCTTCGCCAGGGCCCGCATGGTCGCCGCCGGCGACCCCGGCGACCTTGACGACGTGGTGGACGCCGTGTCCGGCGTGTCCTGGGTCGAGGGCGAGACCTACGGGTTCACCACGGAGGCGGCGCCCCTGGTCGGGCGGCGCGGGGCGTACCGGGCGCGGATGGAGGCCCAGGCCGAGGCCGAACGGCTGACCAGGGAGGCCGACCGCCTGCGCGCCCAGGTGAGCAAGTGGAAGGACGAGGCCACACGGTGGCGCAAAGCGGCCGTCGAGCTGCGGCGCGACGTGAGCACCCTGCGCCGCCAGCTCGCCGCCGCGAACCGCGCCCAGCAGAGCCTGCGCACGCTGCTGTCCGCCACGATGAAACGAGCACTGGGCCGCCGCCTGCGCGGCTGACCCCCGACACAGCCAGGCCCCGGGGCGGCCGGTGACCTTCGACACGACCAGGCTCCGGGGCCGCGCGGGCGCCCCCGGCGTCCAGGGAGGTCAGTTCGGGCGGAGGGCTGACTTCAGCCGTCGGAACAGGGTGTTCTCGGCGGACTCGGCCGGAACCGCCACCGTCGCGGGGATGGTGACCGGCTCCGGCTGCGGCGGCGCGGGCCAGTAGCGGTCCGGCGGCTCGTGGCGCACCCCGTGGGTGGTGTCGATGACGTCGTCGAGGTCGGCGCCGGGATCGGCGAGCAGCAGCGCCCGGCCCAGCGCCGAGGTGCGTTCGAGCCGGGCCGTGCGCCCGTCGGGCAGGTCCACGACGAGCACCCCCGCCAGGTCCTTCTGCACCGACTCGACCATGCGCTCAAGCGTCGCCCGGTGCAACGGCACGTCCACCGGCCCCCGGTAGCGGAACGGCGTGGGCGCGGGCGTCGGCGCGGCCTCGTCGATGAGCCGGATGCGTTCGTCGTGCGCGAACAGGTCGCGCATGAGCCGCAGTTCGAAGCACGGGTCCGACAACACCGCGCGCCGTCCGTCGTCGAGCCGCGACCACGGGCCCACCAGCGTCAGGACGACGTCCTGGAGCTTGCCGTCCAGGGCCGCCGCCACCGCCCGCCGCACCACCGACTCGGAGGTGTCGGTGACGTCCAGCACGATCTCCACGTACGGCACCAGCCACCGCCGCCCCCGGTCCTTGCGCAGGTCCCGGCGGAGCGGGATCCGGTGCGCCAGGTACGGCTCCACCGCCCGCACGGCCCGCTCCCGGTCGCGATGCTGCGCCGGCAGCCCGAGATGCACGGCCTGGGCGGCCGGGTCCGGCACGAACACCACGCCGTGCATGGCCAGCCGGTAGGAGAACTCGGTGTCCTCGCCGCGCACCACGGTCGGGTCGAGGCCGCCCACGGCGTCGAAGACCTCGCGGGGGAGTGCGAAGGTCGGCCCGGTGCACACGTGGTACGGGTTGCGGCTCCTGCGCAGCCCGTCGGTCTTCTCGATCGTCGCCTCGGTCGAGCTCGACACGGCCCCGGCCAGGTCGAACACCTCGTCCAGACGTCCGGCGCCGAAGACCTGGCGCGCGGTGACCGGCGGCGCGTCGACGAACTTCTTCATCCCGATGGTGACCAGGTAGTCGGTCACGTGGTGCCAGCGGGCCAGGGCCTCGATGTGCTCGCGGCAGGCGACCATGTCGGCGTCGAGCCGCTGGATGATCTCACCGTCGGCGGCCTTCGCACCCGTGTTGACCGCGTTCGAGATGCCCCAGCCGTCGCGTACCGGGACGAGCCTGGTGTTGACCGGCCGGATCTCCGGCAACCGGACGGGCGGCGCGCTGCCGTCGTCCACGACCAGGACCTCCATCAGCTGGTCCGGGTACGTCTGCGCGGCCAGCGCGGCCAGCGCCAGATCGAGTTTGTCCTGCCCGCCGTGCGCCGGTATCACCACGCTCACGGACAACCCCGGCGACCAGGCCCCGAGCTCCGGCGGCACTACTGGTGAATAGTCGTTCTGCCTCAAAGCAGGACGCGCGTTCATGGTGACCCCCTGCCGAGACCTTATCGGGAGATGCTGAGAATTTCCTGAATAGTGCCGCTGTCCAACGACCTGTCCACACAGTGGACTCGGCTCCGCGTCACCGCCGCGCACCCCGTACACTCGGTGGCCAACACCGCAGGTAGGGAGTCATCATGGGCAGGTCATGGCGTGGCCTCATCGAGGAGTACCGAGAGCGTCTTCCGGTCACCACGAAGACGCCCGTCATCACGCTCCTGGAAGGCGGCACCCCGCTCGTCCCGGCGCACCGCGTGTCGGCGCTGACGGGCTGCGAGGTCTATCTGAAGGTCGAGGGGGCCAACCCGACCGGCAGCTTCAAGGACCGTGGCATGACCATGGCCATCAGCAAGGCGGTCGAAGAGGGCGCCAAGGCGGTCATCTGCGCCTCCACCGGCAACACCTCGGCCAGCGCGGCGGCCTACGCCGTACGCGCGGGGCTGACCTGCGCCGTGCTGGTGCCCAAGGGCAAGATCGCGATGGGCAAGCTGGCGCAGGCGCTCGTCCACGGGGCCACGCTGCTGCAGGTCGAGGGGTCGTTCGACGACTGCCTGGAGATGACCCGCAAGCTGTCCTCCAGCTACCCGATCGCGCTGGTCAACTCGGTCAACCCGTTCCGGCTGCAGGGCCAGAAGACGGCCGCGTTCGAGATCGTCGACACGCTCGGTGACGCGCCCGACATCCACTGCATCCCGGTGGGCAACGCGGGCAACATCTCGGCCTACTGGATGGGCTACCAGGAGTACGCCGCCGACGGGGTCTCGACGAAGCGTCCGCGCATGTTCGGCTTCCAGGCCAGCGGCTCCGCGCCGATCGTCGAGGGCGCTCCGGTGACCCATCCCCACACGATCGCCACCGCCATCCGCATCGGCAACCCGGCGTCCTGGGGCCTGGCCACGGCGGCGCGCGACGAGTCCGGCGGCGTCATCCAGGCGGTGACCGACCGGCAGATCGCGGCGGCGTACAAGCTGCTGGCCCAGGAAGAGGGCGTGTTCGTGGAGCTGGCCTCGGCGGCGAGCGTCGCGGGGCTGCTCCAGGCCCACTCCCAGGGGCTCGTGGAGCCCGGGCGGCGCATCGTGTGCACCGTCACCGGCAACGGCCTGAAGGACCCCGACTGGGCCATCGCGGGCGCGCCCGCCCCGGTGGTCATCCCGATCGACGTGCACGCCGCCGCCGCGGCGCTCAACCTCGCCTGAGGCCCGCACGGGCAGTGAGCGAACGACGAGGGAATCGTGAACCAATGACGACGGTGCGGATCCGCGTGCCGGCCACGTCGGCCAACCTGGGGCCCGGCTTCGACGCGCTGGGCCTCGCGCTCACCCTCTACGACGACGTGGAGGCCACGCTCACCGCCGAGCCGGGCGTGCGCGTGAGCGTGGAGGGCGAAGGCGCGGGCGAGGTGGACCTCGGCGAGGGACACCTCGTCCTCAGGGCCATGCGCGAGGCGTACACCCGCATGCGAGCGCCGCAGCCCGAGGGCATCAGCCTGCGCTGCGTCAACCGCATCCCGCACGCCCGCGGCCTCGGCTCGTCCTCCGCGGCCGTCTGCGCCGGCATCCTGGCCGCCCGCGCGCTGAGCGACGCCGTCCTGTCCGACGACGACGTCTTCGCGCTGGCCACCGAGATGGAGGGCCACCCCGACAACGTCGCTCCGTGCCTGGCCGGGGGCCTGACGGTGGCCTGGACCGACCACGCCGGAGCGCCGCGTATGGTGAAGCTGGCCCCCGACGAGAGGGTCCGTCCGGTCGCCGTCGTCCCGACGACGCGGCTGGCCACGGAGACCGCTCGGGGGCTCTTGCCGAAGGACGTGCCCCACAAGGACGCCTCCTTCAACGCCGGCAGGGCCGCGTTGCTGATCGCCGCGCTGACCTCGCGACCGGAACCAGAGCTGTTGCTCGCCGCCACCGAAGACCGTCTCCACCAGCCCTACCGCGCGCCTGCCATGCCGGAGAGCGCACGTCTGGTAGAACGTCTGCGTGCAGTCGGCGTGCCCGCGGTCGTTTCGGGGGCGGGTCCCACGGTTCTTGCGTTTTCGTCACCGGATACGCAGGATTTGATCGCGCCAGAAGTGGGTAATGACTGGCACATCCAGCAAATGGACGTCGACCCGGTTGGTGCGAACGTTCAGTTCCCCGAGACACGCTGATGCCTCTTTAGACCTTCAGGGAATAGCCGTGTGCGCTGGTGATGTTAGGCTGATAGCCGCACCAGATGCCCCCTTGGTGGGTGCGTGCTTGTCAGCCATACATCGCTGCATCATGTTTCACGTCGCGAGGCGTGAGCAGCGCGGCTGTCTCCCCGGAATCCGTTGCCTCCGGTTGGCCCACACCCGGTTGGCTCAACGTGAGGCGGCGACGACGGGGACCTGCGCGTTCGACGCACATCGACATCTGGTTGGCGACAGCAATCTGGGGGGTGTCAGCCACGCGCCACGGTCCTGTGGCGGCCTGGACGAACCCCTCCCCAAGAGTGGCGGCCGTCCGCGACAGCCGAAGATCGCAACGTGCACCCCGACCCGGTCTGTCCCGCCGGGTCGCAAGCACCTCCGGGACGCCCGGCAGAACAAAACCGGCGCCCGACCCCTGGGAAGGACCTTTTAGTTGAGCGACACCACCGAACTCCTCTCCGACGCACCAGGCGTTCAGCCCGCGTCCGGCGACACCCCCACCCGCGCCGCGGCCAAGCCTCGTGCGCGTCGCTCCGGCACCGGCCTGTCCGCCAAGGTGCTGCCCGAGCTGCAGAAGATGGCCGCTGAGCTGGGCATCAGCGGCACCGGGCGCATGCGGAAGAGCCAGCTCATCGCGGCCATCCAGGAGAAGCAGGGTGGCGCCTCCGGAGACGGCGCTCCGGCGGCACCCGCGGTCGAGGCTGCGCCCGTCATGACGGAGGCGGCGCCTCCCGTGGCCGAGCGGCCCACCCGTACGCGCAGGGAACGTTCCCGCACCAAGCCCGCCGAGGAGGCCGCTCCGCAGGCCGCCGAGCCGGTGGCCGCGGCCCCCGAGCCCGTGGCCGCGCCGGCCGAGCCGGCCGTCGAGCAGCAGGCCCAGGTCGTGGACGCCGGTCAGGCCGACACGCGGGGCGAGCGTGAGAGCCGTCGCGAGCGGCGCAGCCGCGGCGAGCGCCGCGAGCGCAGTGACCGCGGCGAGCGCAGTGACCGCGGTGACCGTGGCGAGCGCAGTGAGCGCAGTGACCGCGGTGACCGTGCCGACCGCGGTGAGGGCGGCCGCGCCGAGAGCGGCCGCGGCGACCAGCGCGGCGACCAGCGCGGTGACCAGCGTGGCGACCAGCGCGGTGACCAGCGCGGTGACCAGCGCGGTGACCAGCGCGGTGACCAGCGCGGTGACCAGCGTGGTGACCAGCGTGGCGGCGTCGACGACGACGGCAGCGGCCGTGGCCGCAGGGGCCGTTTCCGTGAGCGCAACCGCGGCCGCGGTCGTGACCGCTTCGACAGCACCGAGCCCGTCATCGGCGACGACGACGTGCTCATCCCGATCGCCGGCATCCTCGACATCCTCGACAACTACGCGTTCGTCAGGACCAGCGGCTACCTGCCGGGCAGCAACGACGTCTACGTCTCGCTGGCCCAGATCCGCCGCAACGGCCTGCGCAAGGGCGACGTCATCACCGGCGCGGTGCGCCAGCCGCGCGACGGCGAGCGCCGCGAGAAGTTCAACGCCCTGGTCCGCCTCGACACCGTCAACGGCATGGACCCGGAGCAGGCCCGCAACCGGCCCGACTTCAACAAGCTGACGCCGCTCTACCCGCAGGAGCGCCTGCGCCTGGAGACCGAGCACAACATCCTCACCACGCGGATCATCGACCTCGTCTCGCCGATCGGCAAGGGCCAGCGCGGTCTGATCGTCTCGCCGCCGAAGGCCGGCAAGACGATGGTGCTGCAGGCGATCGCCAACGCGATCACCCGCAACAACCCCGAGTGCCACCTGATGGTCGTGCTCGTGGACGAGCGTCCCGAAGAGGTCACCGACATGCAGCGGTCGGTCAAGGGCGAGGTCATCCACTCGACCTTCGACCGTCCGGCCGAGGACCACACCACGGTCGCGGAGCTGGCCATCGAGCGCGCCAAGCGCCTGGTGGAGCTGGGTCACGACGTGGTCGTCCTGCTCGACTCGATCACGCGACTCGGCCGTGCCTACAACCTGGCGGCCCCGGCCTCCGGTCGTATCCTGTCGGGTGGTGTCGACTCCACGGCGCTCTACCCGCCCAAGCGCTTCTTCGGCGCCGCCCGCAACATCGAGAACGGCGGCTCGCTGACGATCCTCGCCACGGCCCTGGTCGAGACCGGCTCCAAGATGGACGAGGTCATCTTCGAGGAGTTCAAGGGCACCGGCAACATGGAGCTCAAGCTCAACCGCTCCCTGGCCGACAAGCGCATCTTCCCCGCGGTCGACGTCGACGCGTCCGGCACGCGTAAGGAAGAGATCCTCATGGGCAAGGACGAGCTGCAGATCGTCTGGAAGCTGCGGCGGGTGCTGCACGCTCTGGACATGCAGCAGGCTCTGGAGCTTCTCCTGGAGAAGATGAAGGAGACCAAGTCCAACGCCGAGTTCCTCATGCAGGTCCAGAAGACCACGGTGAGCAACGACCGCGACTAGCGGCCGCGCGCCTTGAGGGGCGGTGGGGAGTTCTCCCCGCCGCCCCTTTCGCGTTCGCGCGGGGCCGAAGGGGTGGGGTTAACCCCACCCGTGGACCGGACGCCTGCTCCATTCACCCCGCCCGTGCCGCCGGGCAGGCTGGAGGCATGCGATCGGTGAGGCTGAAGGACAGGGTGCGGTTCGGGCCGATGGGGCCGTTAGGGGTGCTGGTGGACCCCATGACCTGGCGCGCGGCTCCGTACCTGCTGGTCAGCGCGGGGTTCGGGGTGGCCTGGTTCGTCGTCGTAGCCCTGGCGACGACGGTCGCGGTGCCGCTGGTGATCGTCTGGGTGGGGTTGCCGCTGACGATGGCGGCCGTGCTGATGTGGCGCGGCGGGGCGATGCTGGAGCGGCGGCTGATGGGGGCGGCGTTCGGGGTGCGGATCGCGGACCCGTACCGGAGCAGGCCCGAGGGCGGGCTGCTGGCGCACCTCACCTGGCTGCTGGGTGACAAGGCCACCTGGCAGGACCTCGGCTACCTCCTCATGCTGGTGCCGCTGGGCCTGGTCGAGTCCGCGTTG
This sequence comes from Nonomuraea sp. NPDC047529, assembly GCF_040642995.1. Lineage (NCBI taxonomy): Bacteria > Bacillati > Actinomycetota > Actinomycetes > Streptosporangiales > Streptosporangiaceae > Nonomuraea > Nonomuraea sp. NPDC047529. The sequence continues at coordinate 232,480 of NZ_JBEYTJ010000003.1, forward strand.
TCGGTCGCGTTGTGGACGGCCACGGGGATGCTGCTGCTCGCGCCCTTCGCACGCGTCCTGTACGTCCTGGGCGACGTGCGCAGCGGCCTGGTCATCGACGACTGGACGGGCGCGCTGGCGGCGGGCGCGTTCGGGGTGCTGCTGCTCGTCGTGACGGCCTATCTCGTACGGGGGATGGCCTGGCTGCACGGCACGCTCGCCACGGTGCTGCTCGGCGGCAGCGAGGAGGAGCGGCTGCGGGCCAGCAGGGCCAGGGGCATCGACGCGGCCGAGGCCGAACGCCGCAGGATCGAGCGCGACCTGCACGACGGCGCGCAGCAGCGGCTGCTGTCGGTGGCGGTGGACCTCGGACGGGCGCAGGCCAAGTTCGACACCGAGCCGGAGGCGGCCAGGACGCTGATCGTGCAGGCCCACGCGGGCACGAAGGCGGCCATCGCCGAGCTGCGCAACCTCGCCCGCGGCATCCATCCGGCCATCCTCACCGACCGCGGGCTCGATGCGGCGCTGTCGGGGCTGGCCGCGCGGGCCCCGGTGCACGTGGACGTCTCCGTCGAGCTGTCCGAACGGCCGCCCCCGGCGGTGGAGAGCATCGCGTACTTCATCGTCGCCGAGGCCCTGACCAACCTGGCCAAGCACTCGGGCGCGACGGAGGCGTCGGTGACGGTGTTCAGGGACGACCGCGGCGTGGTCGTGGACGTGTGGGACAACGGCATCGGCGGCGCCCTCGTCACGCCGGGCGGCGGCCTGTCGGGGCTGGCCGACCGGGCGGCCACCATCGACGGCGTGCTCGTGCTGCACAGCCCTGTCGGCGGGCCGACGATCGTGCGCGCGGAGCTGCCCTGCGAATGGTAGTCATGTGCTCATGCGCGTGGTCATCGCCGAGGATTCCGTACTGTTACGCGAGGGGCTGGCGCGGCTGCTCGCCGACGGCGGCTTCGAGACCGTGGCCGCCGTGTCCGACGGGCCGGCGCTGGTGGCCGCGGTCCTCGAACACGAGCCCGACCTGGCGATCGTCGACGTGCGCATGCCGCCCACCCACACCGACGAGGGGCTGAAGGCGGCGCTGAGGGTCCGCGCGGCCCGGCCCGACTTCCCGATCCTGGTGCTGTCCCAGTACGTCGAGGAGCGTTACGCGGGCGAGCTGATCGGCCGCGCCGTCGGCTACCTGCTGAAGGAGCGGGTGGCCGACGTGGCCGAGTTCATGGAGGCGGTGCGCCAGGTGGCGGCGGGCGGCACGGTCGTCGACCCGGAGGTCGTCGTGCAACTGCTCAGCCGCAGGCGCAGGGGCGCGCCGCTCGACCTGCTCTCCCCCCGGGAGCGCGAGGTCCTGGCCCTGATGGCCGAGGGCCGTTCGAACACCGCCATCGCCTCCAGGCTGGTCGTCACCGAAGGCGCGGTGGAGAAACACGTGTCCGGCATCTTCACCAAGCTGGCCCTCGGGCCGGCGCCCGAGGACCATCGGCGGGTACTCGCCGTCCTGACGTACCTGGGTCGCTGATACGGCCTGCACCCGGGGTTGGGGATGCGGGCCGTACCCGCTACCTGACGTCCACGAACTCCTGCGGCGACAGGGAGGTGCGCGTCTTGCTCGTGCCGGGCACCTTGACCTGGAAGTAGCCGTCCTTCTTGCCCTTGAACGTCTTGCTGTACTTGCCGGTCGAGGTGGCCTTGGCGTAACCCATGAACTTGTACGTCTTGGTGCCCTTGGTCTTGAAGTACACCTCGACGATCTTGCCCTTGTACGCCTTGGTGCCGCGGTAGACCTTGCCGTACACCTTGAACGCGCGGCCCTTGGTGACCTTGTTCGGGGCCGAGATCGTCACCCGGGTCTTGACCTTCTTCGACGCGCCGCCGGTCGGGGCGACGACCGAGAACGACGCCTCGCCCTTGAGCGTCTGGCCGCCGCGGGTGGCGTACACCTCAAGGGTCCAGGAGCCCTCGGTGGTGTCGTCGGTGAAGTACGTGACGCCCCGGTAGTAGGTGTCCGACTCCTTGGCCAGCTCACCGAGGTCGTAGTACTCGCTGGTGGTGTCGCTGACGAGCTTGGCCGAGACCGTGCCCGCGTCCTTCACCGACGCCTCGACCGTGACCTTGGTGTCCCTGCCCTTGACGAGCTGGACCGGGTCGGGCGTGACGTTCGCGCCGGAGATGCCCTGCTTGCCGGAGACCTTGACGGTGAAGGTGCTCGGGCTGCTCCCGCCCGACCGGGCGACGTTGACGGTGAGCTTCCAGTCGCCCGCCGGGTCGTCCTTGCCGATCGTCCACTTGCCGGTGATCGTCTTGTCCGCGACCGGGGACGGCGTGGTGGTCGGCGTGGCGGTGGGGGTGGACGTGCTCGGCGTGCTCGGCGTGAAGTCGAACGTCACCGTCTTGGCCGTCTTGCCGGGCGGCTCGATGGTCCCGGTCACGCCGGTGACGGTGTCCGGGTTCTTGAGCTTGAGCGTGACGGTCGCGTCGACGTCCTTCTCCAGGGGGATGTACGCGTTCGCCGACGCGTCTCCCGTGAAGTCGTCCGCCAGCGCGTACGCCGAGGCCGACGCGCCGGTGGCCGAGAGACCGGCGCCTCCGAGGAGAACGGCGGCCCCCGTGGCGGCCGCGAGGAGCAGCCGCACCCTTCTCTTCATCAGTTGGGTGATCCTTTGGCTAAGTCCCATTTGAGGGGAAAGTGATAGTTTGTGCGTGGGAGCCTAGTGTGACGCGTGCGGCCGCGTCATGAAGATCGTGGGAATGCCTCATGGCCTGGGGAGGTTGCACGATCTGGCACACTGGTAGCTGACCATTTTGCGGTTCCGGTTCACGCCATGCGTGAAGGCGACCCGGCGGCCGCAGCCCGAAAGGACAGCCATGAAGCCCGACATCCACCCCGATTACCACGTGACGCAGGTCTCCTGCTCCTGCGGTAACACGTTCACGACCCGCAGCACCGCGAAGAACGGCGTCATCCACGCCGACGTGTGCTCCGCCTGCCACCCGTTCTACACGGGCAAGCAGAAGATCCTCGACACCGGCGGCCGGGTGGCTCGCTTCGAGAAGCGCTTCGGCAAGAAGGCCACGGGCAAGTAGCTTCACCGACGCCGACCCGGCCCGCACCACGTGCGCCGGGTCGGCGTTCTTGGTGAAACGGCATTCAAACCACTGAAGGACCCACGGTGAACCTCGACGAGTTGCTCAAGGAGTATTCCGAGCTGGAGCTGCAGCTTGCCGACCCCGCCGTGCACGCCGACCAGAACAAGGCCCGCACCTTCGGCCGGCGCTACAGCCAGCTCACCCCGATCGTCAGCACCTACCGCGAGCTCGACTCCGCCCGCGACGACCTGACCGCGGCCAAGGAACTGGCCGGCGAGGACGAGGCGTTCGCCGCCGAGGCGGCCGAGCTCGAAGAGCGCATCCCGCAGCTTGAGGAGAAGCTCAGGCACCTGCTCATCCCGCGCGACCCCAACGATGACAAAGACATCATCATGGAGATCAAGGCGGGCGAGGGCGGCGAGGAGTCCGCGCTGTTCGCCGGCGACCTGCTGCGCATGTACCTCCGGTACGCCGAGCGCCTGGGCTGGAAGACCGAGATCATCGACACCCAGCCCTCCGACCTCGGCGGCTACAAGGACGTCACGGTCGGCATCAAGGCCAAGGGCGACGAGGGCGTGTGGTCCAGGCTCAAGTTCGAGGGCGGCGTCCACCGCGTGCAGCGGGTGCCCGTCACCGAGTCCCAGGGCCGCATCCACACGAGCGCCGCGGGCGTGCTGGTCTACCCGGAGGCGGAGGAGGTCGAGGTCCAGATCGACCCCAACGACCTGCGCATCGACGTCTACCGCTCCAGCGGTCCCGGCGGCCAGAGCGTCAACACGACCGACTCGGCCGTCCGCATCACCCACCTGCCCACGGGCGTGGTCGTCTCCTGCCAGAACGAGAAGAGCCAGCTCCAGAACAAGGAGTCGGCGATGCGCATCCTGCGTGCCCGCCTGCTGGCCGTGGCCCAGGAGCAGGCCGACGCCGCGGCGCAGGCCGAGCGCAAGTCACAGGTTCGCACGGTCGACCGTTCCGAGCGCATCCGCACGTACAACTTTCCCGAGAACCGGATTTCCGACCACCGCGTAGGCTTCAAGGCGTATAACCTCGACCAGGTTCTCGACGGCGAGCTCACCGCCGTCACCCAGGCACTCATCGACGCCGAGATGGCGGAGAAGCTCGCACAACACTCATGACATTTCTGCTGGACGAGATCGCTCTAGCCACCGCCCGGCTGGCCGAGGCAGGTGTGCCTTCGCCGCGCACCGACGCGGAGGAGATCGCGGCGTTCGTCCACGGCGTGCGCAGGAGCGAGCTCCACACGGTCAAGGACTCCGACTTCGACGCGCTGTTCTGGGAGGGCATCGCCCGGCGCGAGGCGCGTGAGCCGCTGCAGCACATCACCGGCCACGCCTACTTCCGCTACCTGGAACTGGCGGTCGGCCCCGGCGTGTTCGTGCCGCGGCCGGAGACCGAGGTCATGGCCGGGTGGGCGATCGAGACTCTGCGCGCCATGGACGTGACGGCCCCGCTCGTCGTCGACCTCGGCACCGGCTCGGGGGCCATCGCGCTGTCGATCGCCCAGGAGGTCGCGCTCGCCGAGGTGCACGCCGTCGAGGTCGACCCGGCGGCCTACACCTGGGCCAAGCGCAACATCTCCGAGCTGGGCCAGGGGCGTACGCACCTGCACCCGGAAGACCTCGCCGGAGCCCTTCCCGAGCTCAACGGCAAGGTCGACCTGGTGATCTCCAACCCGCCGTACATCCCGCCCGGCGCCATCCCGCGCGACCCCGAGGTCCGCGACTACGACCCCTCCAGGGCCCTGTACGGCTCCGGCGACGACGGGCTGGGCGAGGTGCGCGCGGTCGAACGCACCGCCCGCCGCCTGCTCCGCCCCGGCGGCTGGGTGGCCGTCGAACACGCCGACGAGCAGGGCAGGGCCGTCTACCTGACCTTCCCCGAGGACAACGGTTGGCGCGACGTCCGCCTGCGCCAGGACCTCACCCGAAGGGACCGCTTCGTCACGGCCAGACTCGGCCAGGACTAGGATGCACGCCGTGGGAAGACGCTTTGACTGCTCCGACCTCGACCAGCGCGCCGAGGGCCTGATCGAGGCCGCCACCGCCGTGCGCCGCGGCGAGCTGGTCGTGCTGCCGACCGACACCGTCTACGGCATCGGCGCCGACGCGTTCATGCCGCCGGCCGTCACCGCGCTGCTCGACGCCAAGGGGCGCGGCCGCGACATGCCTCCGCCCGTCCTCGTGGGCACCGTCAGAGCCGCCACAGCGCTCGTGGACGACCTCGGGCCCTATGGGCAGGATCTCATCGACGCCTTCTGGCCCGGGCCGCTCACGCTGGTCTGCAGGGCCAACAGGGCCCTTTCCTGGGACCTGGGGGACACCAAGGGCACGGTCGCGGTCCGCATGCCGCTCCACCCGGTCGCGCTCGACCTGCTCAAGGAGACCGGCCCGATGGCCGTCTCCAGCGCCAACCGCTCCGGCGCCCCCGCGGCGACGACGGCGGAGGAGGCCCAGGAGCAGCTCGGCGACTCGGTCGCGGTCTACCTCGACGGCGGCAAGACCACCGACAACACGCCCTCCACCATCCTCGACCTCACCACGGCGGTGCCCCGCCTGCTGCGCCGCGGCGCGATCCCGGTGGAGAAGCTGCGCGGCATCATCGGTTACGTCGCCACCGACGACTGACGTATACCGTCTTTTTATCCCGGCTGCGGCGGTGCCTCGGACACGATTACGGTGAGTCCCGGAACGGCGACACGTCCGGGAGTGGCCCATGGGCAAGTTCGACGGCATGGATCCGCAGCTGGTCCGTGACCTGCTGACCGAGGTCAAGCACGCGTCCTCGGTGCTGCGTACGGCCGAGGACCAGGTCAGAGCGGTGATGAGCCGTGCCAGGCTGTCCACGCGGAGCACCCATCGTCCGGTCCAGGTGGCCGACTCCGCCGATCACATGGTCAAGGACGTCAACGCGCGGCTGGCCGTCCTGGAGAAGCGCGCCGACGGGAAGCTGGGCGACACGTCGAAGACGGGCGGCGGCGGCAAGGACGACGAGCCCAAGGAACTGCCGGGCACCCGCAACGACAAGTACGACAACCCCCGCGCCGACGACTCGACCCCTGCCACCCCCAAACACCCCGACGCCTCGAAGGACCACGACCCGAAGCCCACCGAGCCACCTTCGAAGGCCCCCGACACCAAGCCCGCCGACCCACCCGCCCCGAAGGACCACGACCCGAAGCCCACGGAACCACCCACGCCGAAGGACCACGACACCAAGACGGGCGACGGGCACAAAGCGGGCGACAGCCCGAAGACCGGCGATGGCACCAAGACCGGCGACGACGCCAAGGCCGACGCTGACGGCAAGTCGTGCGACGACACCGACAAGGACACCGGGACCCGCACGAACGACCCTCGCGGAACCGACACCCGGACCGGCGACACCTCGTCCGTCGACGATCCGAAGGCCGCCGACCAGGACAGCAGGCGCGACCGGGGAGCGGAAGCCGACACCGGCACGACCGACGTCCCCGCCAACGACCGACCGGCCGACGCGCACAAGCCCCAGGTCGTGGTGGTCGACGGCGTGAAGGTCCTCCAGGTCCCCATCGACCCGCCCACGGCCGAACAACTGGAGTCCCTGCTCAAGAACGTCGACAACGTGCAGCCCGCCGACATGCCGACGGTGCACGCCGATGGCGCCGGGGCGACGGCGGGCGGGGGCGAAGGACTGTCGGTGCCGACAGGAGAGGGCGGCACCGACCCCTCGACCACCACCCCAGGCACCACCGGCCGCCACCCCTACGACACACCAGGACTCCCGGACACCCACGTCGGCACATCAGAGGCCGCGGGCTCCCACGTCGGCACCGCAGGGGACACGGGCTCGCACGCCGGCACCGCAGGGGACACGGGCTCGCACGCCGGCACCGCAGCAGGCGAGAGCGGTCACCACGGCACTCCCGGAGACGCGGGCAACGCCCACGGCACCCACCCCGACGGCGCTTCCTCCACCCAAACCCGCCCCGACGCCACCACCGGCACTGGCACCCAGCCCATCGGCGACACCGGTCAAGCCGACGGCACAAATGGCCACACGGACCACGGCACGGGCCGAACCGACGGGTCCACCGGCGTCGCGAACAGCGACACCGGCCGCTCCGACGGCGGCACCGCGGACACCGGCCGCTCGGACGGCGGTACTACCGACACCGGTCGCTCCGAGGGCGACGCCTGCGCGGACGGCAAGGACGCGAACGGCAGCCGTGACGCCGGTGGCGGCAACGCTGATGGCGCGCGTTCCGACGGGGCTCGGGCTGATGGCGGTGCCGCGAATGGTGGTCGTGACGTGGGTGGCCGTGATGGTGGTGGCTACGGCGGCGGGGGAGCTGACGGGGTTCGGGCTGATGGGGGCGCCACGAATGGCGGTCGTGACGTCGGCGGCACTGATGGCGGCGGCTATGGCCGCGGTGCTGACGGGGCTCGGGCTGATGGCGGTGCTACGAACGTTGGTCGTGACGTCGGTGGGGGCTCCGGTGGCGCGGATGGCGGACGCGCCGATGGCGGGACTGGCGGTGAGGCAACCGATGCCGGTCGCTCTGATGGTGGTGCAGCGGACGGGCGTCGTGCTGATGGCGGCGTCGAGGCTGGTCGGGGCGGTGGTGGTACTGCCGATGGAGGTGGGGGTGGGCGTGGTGATGCTTCTACCGGGGTGCGGATTCCGCCTACGGCGCCGGGGGGAGGGGCGGCCGTACCTCCTGGAGGCGACGTACCGGCTGGGGGAGCAGGGGGCGCGAGCGCAGGTGGTGCGACGGCTACGGCGGCGGACGGTGGTGCGGGTGCTTACGGCGTGAATGCTCATCACGGTGCCAGCGGTCACGGTGCAACCGGTCATGGCGTCGGCGGTGGGGTGCAGGGGTTGGATGTCGGCGGCCATGGCGGGAAGTGGGTGAGTGTGGGTGACGGGGTCGTGGCGGTGGAGTTGCCCGACGCCGGGGAGGACGTGCTCAGGACGCTGATGCAGGACGCCCGCGACATTCAGCCGCTCGACATGCCATCCGTGGAGGTTCCGCCCGGCGAGTACGGCAAGGGCGAATGGATGCCCGAGGACATCAGGCCGGACGGTCCGACAGGTGAGATCGACTCCGGGACGCCGGGAAGGAGTGCGTGATGTACGTCGACCCGCCCGCCCCCAGGCCCAGGAGCAGGGACGAGATGCCCCCCGTCACCGCGGCGGGCCCGCTGGACAACCAGCCGCTGGCCTACGAGTTCAACCCGGACTACGAACGTCTCATCACCGCCTGGAACACCGTCATGCCCATGTTGGAGAAGCTCAGCACGGCCCTCGACAAGGCGTACACACTGGCCAAGAGCCCGCAGACCTGGGACGCCCCGGTCGGGGAGCGCTATGTGCAGGACATCCGGGAATGGCGGTCCAAGCTGGCCATCTACCGCCACTCCGTGCTCACCGCGATCAGCGATGAGGCCGACGACACCCCGAGATGGATCCCCAGCCAGACCGGCGCACCGCACGCCTTCCCCTGACCCGCAGGCGCCCCCCGCAGGCGCCCGTCTCCGCGAACGACGGCCCTCCCAGATGACGGCTCCCATGGGCAACGGCCCTCACGGGTGAGGGTCCTCAAAGCCAAGGGTCCTCACGGGGAGCGGCCCGGCGAACGACCACCGCCACGCGCAACCACCCCGGACGAGACAACGACCGCCACGGGCCTTCTACCTGGGCAAATCGGGCATGCGGTCGTACAGTGAAGGGATGGGTGGTGAGCCCTACTACGGTCCCGACTTCGGGCAGTTGCGGCGGCAGGATCCCGAGCTGGCGCAGGTGCTGCTCGACGAGCTCGCACGGGTCCGCGCCGGCATCCAGCTGATCGCCGGCGAGAACTTCACCTCCCCGGCCGTCATGGCCGCCCTGGGTTCCACCCTCACCAACAAGTACGCCGAGGGCTACCCCGGCAGGCGCTACTACGGCGGCTGCGAGGTGGTCGACCGGGCCGAACGCCTGGCCGTCGAGCGGGCGCGCAGGCTGTTCGGGGCCGAGCACGCCAACGTCCAGCCGCATTCCGGGGCCACCGCCAACCTGGCCGCCTACGCCGCGCTGCTCCAGCCGGGCGACACCATGCTCGCCATGGCGCTCCCGCACGGCGGCCACCTCACGCACGGCTCGAAGGTGAACTTCTCGGGAAGGTGGTTCGACGTCGCCTCCTACGGCGTGCGGCGCGACACCGAGCTCATCGACTACGACGAGGTGCGGGACCTGGCGCTGCGGCGGCGGCCCAAGGTGATCGTGTGCGGCGCGACCGCGTACCCGAGGCTGATCGACTTCTCGATCTTCCGCGGCATCGCCGACGAGGTGGGCGCGTGGCTGCTCGCCGACGTGGCGCACCCGATCGGGCTGATGGCGGGCGGGGTGATCCCGTCGGCGGTGCCGTACGCGGACGTCGTGACGCTGACCACCCACAAGGTGCTGCGCGGGCCGCGCGGCGGCGCGATCCTGTGCACGGAGGAACTGGCCGCGAAGATCGACCGGGCGGTGTTCCCGTTCGTGCAGGGAGGGCCGCTGATGCACGCCGTGGCGGCCAAGGCGGTGGCGTTCGGGGAGGCGCTGCGGCCGGAGTTCGCCGAGTACGCGGGCCGCGTCGTCGCCAATGCCCGTACGCTCGCCGACGCGCTGGCCGTGGAGGGCATGCGTCCGGTCACGGGCGGCACGGACACCCATCTGGCGCTGATCGACCTGCGCGAGCTGGGCGTGTCCGGGGCCGAGGCCGAACGGCGCTGCGCGGCCGCCGGGATCACGCTCAACCGCAACGTCATCCCGTACGATCCGGAGCCTGCGGCGGTCACCTCGGGGATCCGGGTGGGCACGCCGTGCGTGACCACGCAGGGCATGGGCCCGCGTGAGATGAAAGAGGTGGGAAGTCTGGTCTCGTGCGCAGTGCGCGATCCGTCCGTCGCGCCCGAGGTCAGGGAAAGAGTGTCGGCGCTTCTCGCCATCCATCAGCCATATCTCAGCGAATATTAAGCTGGTCTGTGTCGGTTTCCGGTCACAGCTGGCCGGAGCATCCGGGAAACTAGGTCCGTGCGCGAATACCTGTTCATGGCGCTCATCTCGGCAGCGGTGACGTATCTGCTGGTCCCGCTGGTGCGCCGCTTCGCCATCCGCATCGGAGCCATGCCCGAGGTTCGCGAGCGCGACGTGCACACCACGCCGACGCCGAGGCTCGGCGGCCTGGCCATGTACGGCGGCCTGGTGGTCGGCCTGCTGGTCGCCACCCAGCTGAAACACACCGGCGAGGCGCTGTCGGAGTACAACCCCAAGGCGGTCACCGCGCTGATCGTCGCGGGCGGCCTGATCACGCTCACCGGCTTCCTCGACGACTGGTGGGGCATGGACGCCTTCATCAAGCTCGGCGGGCAGATCGCGGCGGCGGGCGTGCTGGTCTTTTTCGACCTGCGGCTGCTCTACATTCCGCTGCCCAAGGACTGGGGCGGCTCCACCAGCCTCGACTACACGCTGAGCACGATCATCACCATCATGATCGTGGTGGTCACCATCAACGCCGTGAACTTCGTCGACGGTCTCGACGGGCTCGCGGCCGGCATCGTGTGCATCGCCGCCATGGCCACGTGGGCGTACTCGATCCTGCTGGCCCAGAGCATGAGCGTGGGGAACATCACCACGACGGCGGCCATCGCGGCCGTCCTCATCGGCACGTGCCTGGGTTTCCTGCCGCACAACTTCCATCCCGCGAAGATCTTCATGGGCGACACCGGGGCGATGCTGATCGGGCTGGTGCTCGCCTCGTCGATCGTCACGGTCACGCCGCTCGACCCGGCCGCCATCGAGGACATGAACAAGGTCCCGGTGCTGCTGCCGCTGATGCTGCCGGCGGCGGTGCTGGTCCTGCCGCTGATCGACCTGATCACCGCCGTGGTCCGGCGCACGTCCCACGGCATGTCGCCGTTCGCCCCCGACCGGGGTCACCTGCACCACCGGCTGCTGGACATCGGCCACTCGCACCGCCGGTCGGTGCTGATCATGTACGCGTGGGCGTTCCTGTTCGCCTTCGGCTTGGTGGCGATGTCGCGCGAGGGCGTGCCGGTGCTGCTGTTCGTCGTGGTCATCGTGCTGGCGCTGGCGGTGCTCGTCCTGATGGCGGCGCCGCGCTGGCGGGGCAGGGGCGGCGCGCACTCGGCGGCGCGCAACAAGCAGCCCGACGACGACGGCCCGCCCACCGGCCCGATGCCGCCGATCCCGCCGGACACCGAGGTCAGGCGGCAGATGCCGCCGCAGAGCGGCCCGTCCTCGCAGGAACGCGCGAGCGCCGAGGGCAAACCGGTCATTCCTGCATTTCCGAGTCGTCCTTGATCGGGAACTAGAAACGGCAGGTAAAAGCGGTCTTCCGTGAGCTTGTGATATCTTTCACGAGCAGGGACCTCCAGACGCACATGTTCTGGAGGTAGCAAACGCTCGCTTGACAACATGCTGATGGAGCACCGATGCAGGCCAACGACGTGCGCGTACTCAAGAGCGCCGCTGTTCCGACCTTCGCGGTCGGGGTGGTCGCGGTCATCGTCGCTTTCCTCGTGGCGGGCGGCAAGGGAGCGCTCGGCGCGGCCCTCGGCACCTTGCTCGTCGGAGTTTTCTTCAGCGTCAGCGTGGTAGCGGTCTCCTATGCCGCCCGCGTCTCCCCGCAGATGATGGCGATCGCGGCCATGGTCAGCTACCTCGTCAAGGTCATCGCCATCATGGCGGTGCTCACCGCCTTCCGTGAGACCACCGCCTGGAACACCCAGGCCTTCGCGTGGTCCGTGGTCGGCTGCACGCTCGTCTGGACCGGGTTCGAGGTCCGCGCGTTCATGAAGACCAAGATGCTCTACGTCGACCCCGAAGCCTCGGTCCCCGGAAAGGGCGACTCATGAGGCAGGTAAAGGGATGGGGTCCGATATGACTAGTCCTCCACTCGCCTGCTATCGTCGGGGCCGCGATGAGCGCACAGGAACGCCGACCGGAACACGACGGTCGCGACTTCTCCGATGCCATGTGGTCAGTCCCCAGCTATCTGCTCGCCGGGATGGCGATCTATGGCGGTCTCGGGTGGTTGCTGGACCGGTGGCTCGACATGTCCGCGTTCTTCCCCATAGGCGTGGTCCTTGGGGTCGTGCTCGGCGGCTACGCGGTCTACCGGAAGTTCGGTCGCTAACCCGACGCAGCGATCGCCTCGCTGAGGAAACCCTTGTGATCCACTACGACGTTGAAGGGAACGCCGCGTGATTGCGCTGACGGTCCTCGCCCCCGAAGACAACTTCCGGGCGCCATCGCCCGATGAGCTGTTCAATTCGTTCACGCCGATCATCCCTGGGGTGAGCTGGTTCACCAAGCCGGTGCTGCTGGCGATGCTCAGCGCGCTCGTGGTGATCGCGGTGTGCTGGGTGGCCTTCGCCAAGCCGAAGCTCGTGCCGAGGGGCACCCAGAACGTCGTCGAGTACGGCTACATGTTCGTCCGCGACCAGATCGCCCGGCCGTTCCTCGGCAAGGACGCCGATCGGTGGATGGGCCTGCTGATCACGCTCTTCTTCCTGGTCCTGTTCTGGAACGTCCTGGGTGTGATCCCGCTCGCGCAGTTCCCGGTCGCCTCGCACATCGCGTTCCCGGCCGTGCTCGCGATCTCGATCTACGTGATCAAGGTCTACCTGGGCGTCAAGCATCAGGGCGGCATCGGTTACTTCAAGAACATGATGTTCCCGCCCGGTCTGCCCAAGCCGATCTACTTCCTCCTGGCGCCGATCGAGTTCCTCTCGAACATGATCATCGCACCGTTCACGCACGCGGTCCGACTGTTCGCGAACATGTTCGCCGGTCACATGCTGCTCGCGTTCTTCAGCATGGTCGGCTTCTGGTTCCTGTTCGAGAAGCTGACCCCCTTGGGTGCTCCCGTCGGCGTGGTGGGTGTGATCATGACGATCATCCTGACCGGGTTCGAGCTGTTCATCCAGTTCCTGCAGGCTTTCCTGTTCGCGATGCTGGCGTCGATGTACATCGGCGGCGCGCTGCACCCAGATCACTGAGAACCACATACCGGAATATCCATGACCGGTGGGACTCCCTTCACCGGCCGTCCAGTAAAGGAAATAGCAATGAGCGTTCTCGCTGAGGTCTCCGGCAACGTCACCGCCATCGGTTACGGTCTCGCCGCCATCGGCCCCGGCATCGGCGTCGGCATCATCTTCGGTCAGGGCGTGCAGGCCATCGCGCGTCAGCCCGAGGCTTACGGCCTGATTCGCCAGAACATGCTCCTCGGCTTCGTCCTCACCGAGGCCCTCGCCCTGATCGGTCTGGTCGCGCCCTTCATCTTCCAGGGCATCTAGGACCAGAAGAATTCTGACGAAAGGCTGCACCCATGATTAAGGCAGCTACGCTCCTCGCGCAGGAAGAAGGGGCGAACCCGCTCCTTCCGCACACGTTCGAGCTCGTCGTCGGTATCTTCTCGTTCCTCGTCGTCCTCCTCGTCGTCGGCAAGATTCTCGTTCCGCGCATCCAGAAGACTCTGGCCGAGCGGACCGACGCGATCGAGGGTGGCATCAAGAGGGCTGAGGAGGCCCAGGCCGAGGCGCAGAACCTCCAGCGGCAGTACGCGCAGCAGCTTGAGGAGGCCCGCCGCGAAGCCGGCAGGCTCCGTGAAGAGGCTCGCGAGCAGGCCGCGCAGATCAAGGCGGAGCTCCGCGAGGAGGCGCAGGCCGAGGCCCGTCGTCTCGTCGAGGCCGCGCACGCCCAGATCGAGGCCGACCGTGCCGCCGCGTTCGCGCAGCTCCGCACGGAGATCGGCCGTCTGTCCACGGACCTCGCGGGCCGCATCGTCGGCGAGTCCCTCGAGGACGAGGCCCGCCAGAGCCGCATCGTGGACAGGTTCCTCGACGAGCTCGAGAGCAGCAACGCGCAGGCGGTGCGCTAATGCGAGGTCTGAGCAGGACCTCGCTGGCAGAGGTCGAGGAGCGCTTCAACGCGGTCGCGGGCAGCGCCGACCTCGGCGCGCTCTCCGACGAGTTGTTCGCCGTCGCGGATCTGCTCGACCGCGAGCACGGCCTGCGCCGCGCGCTGTCCGACCCGGCCAGGCCCGGCGAGCAGAAGGCGGGCACCATCCGCGCCCTGCTCGGCGGCAAGGTCTCCGAGGCGGCCATCGCCACGACCGAGGCCGCGGTCTCGGCCCGGTGGTCGCGCGCCGGAGACCTGGCCGACTCGCTCGAACGGCTCGGCGTCGTCGCCGCTGCCGCTGAGGCGGAGAGCCAGTCCCGGCTCGACGACGTCGAGGACGAGCTCTTCCGCTTCGGCCGCATCGTCGCCGCCAACCCCGACCTCCGCCGCGCGCTCGCGGACGCGGCCGCGCCCGGCGAGGGCAAGCGGCAGTTGCTGAGCGACCTGCTCGGCGGCAAGGTCGCCCCCACCAGCCTGCGCCTGATCACGCAGCTGGCGGTGCACCCGCGAGGGCGTAGCCTGGAAATGGGCTTGGAGGAGCTCGGCCAGCTCGTGGCCCAGCAGCGCCAGCGCCTGGTGGCGGTCGTGCGCAGCGCGGTCGAGCTGTCCGACGCGCAGAAGCAGCGACTGGCCGACTGGCTGCGCACCTCCTACGGTCGTGACGTGCACCTGAACGTCGAGGTGGACAAGCGAGTGCTCGGTGGGTTCTCGGTTCGCATCGGCGACGAGATGATCGACACCACGATCGTGGGACGAATTGAAGAAGTCCGCCGCCGGTTGGCCGGCTGAGGCGCAGTGAGCGCCGAATGAATAGGGAGACAGAGTAGAGATGGCGGAGCTTACGATCCGGCCGGACGAGATCCGGGACGCGCTTGAGCGCTTCGTCCAGGCGTACGAACCGGAAGGCGCCGCGCGCGAGGAGATCGGGACCGTCGTCGACGCCGGCGACGGCATTGCCCATGTCTCCGGCCTTCCCTCGGCGATGGCGAACGAGCTGCTCGAGTTCGAGGACGGCACGCGCGGCCTGGCCCTGAACCTCGACCCCCGAGAGATCGGCGTCGTGGTCCTGGGCGACTTCAGCAGCATCGAGGAGGGCCAGACGGTCCGCCGGACGGGCGAGGTCCTGTCCGTGCCCGTCGGCGACAACTTCCTCGGCCGTGTGGTCGACCCGCTCGGCAACCCCCTCGACGGCAAGGGCGCGATCGAGTCCGAGGGCCTGCGCGCCCTCGAACTGCAGGCCCCCTCGGTCGTCCAGCGGCAGCCGGTGAAGCAGCCGCTGCAGACCGGCATCAAGGCGATCGACGCCATGACGCCGATCGGCCGCGGCCAGCGCCAGCTGATCATCGGTGACCGTGGCACGGGCAAGACGGCCGTCGCCGTGGACACCATCATCAACCAGCGCGACAACTGGCTCTCGGGCGACCCCGAGAAGCAGGTGCGCTGCGTCTACGTCGCGGTCGGCCAGAAGGGCTCGACGATCGCCCAGGTGCGTTCCCGTCTCGAAGAGGCCGGCGCCCTGGAGTACACCACGATCGTCGCCGCCCCGGCCTCCGACCCGGCCGGTTACAAGTACATCTCCCCTTACACCGGTTCGGCCATCGGCCAGCACTGGATGTACCAGGGCAAGCACGTCCTCATCATCTTCGACGACCTCACCAAGCAGGCCGACGCCTACCGCGCCGTCTCGCTGCTGCTTCGCCGCCCGCCGGGCCGCGAGGCGTTCCCCGGTGACGTCTTCTACCTCCACTCCCGTCTGCTGGAGCGCTGCGCCAAGCTCTCCGCCGACATGGGCGGCGGCTCGATGACCGGTCTTCCGATCATCGAGACCAAGGGCAACGACGTGTCGGCGTTCATCCCGACCAACGTCATCTCCATCACCGACGGCCAGTGCTTCCTGGAGACCGACTACTTCAACGCCGGTATCCGTCCCGCCATCAACGTCGGTATCTCGGTCTCCCGAGTCGGTGGCTCGGCGCAGATCAAGGCGATGCGCAAGGTGGCCGGCACGCTGCGTCTGTCGCTGTCGCAGTACCGCGACCTGGAGGCCTTCGCGGCCTTCGCCTCCGACCTGGACGCGGCCTCCCGCGCCCAGCTGGAGCGCGGTCAGCGCCTGACCGAGCTGCTCATCCAGCCGCAGTACTCGCCGTTCCCCGTGGAGCGGCAGGTCGTGTCGGTGTGGGCGGGCACGACGGGTGAGCTCGACGAGGTTCCGGTCGAGGACATCCGCCGCTTCGAGCAGGAGTTCCTCGACTACCTGCAGAGCAGCCACAAGGGCATCTTCGACAGCATCCGCGAGACCAACGAGCTGTCGGACGACGCGGTGACCAGCCTCAAGGACGCCGTCACGGAGTTCAAGAAGGGCTTCACCACCTCCTCGGGCGAGCTCCTGGTCAAGGACGAGCCGGTGGCGCCGCTCGAAGCCGGCGAGGTCGGCCAGGAGAAGATCAAGAAGGTCGTCCGTCCGGCGACGGAGAAGTAGCTCATGGGTGCCCAGCTAAGGCTGCTGCGGCGGCGGATCAAGTCGGTCAAGTCGACCGCCAAGATCACGCGCGCCCAGGAGCTCATCGCCTCCTCGCGGATCGTGAAGGCGCAGATGCGGATGCAGGCGGCGCTGCCGTACGAGCGTGAGATCACTCGCGCCGTCACCGGCGTCGTCAGCAACGCGGCCAGCGTCGACCATCCGTTGACCGTGGCGAAGGAGAACCCCGCCAAGGCGGGGGTCCTCATCGTCACCAGCGACAGCGGGTTCTGTGGCGGCTTCAACGCCAACGTCCTGCGCGAGGCCGAGGCCCTGCGCGGGCTGCTGGAGAGCCGCGGCCTGACGGTGGTGCCGTTCGTCACCGGCCGGAAGGGTGTCACCTGGCACACCTTCCGCAACCGTACGATGGGCGGCCAGTGGGTGGGCTTCTCCAGGAAGCCGGCCTACGCCGACGCCAAGGAGATCGCGCAGATCCTGATCGACTCCTTCAAGGAAGAGGCGGGGATCGACGAGATCCACATCGTCTCGACCGAGTTCGTCTCGATGCTGACCCAGAACGTCGTGGTCAAGCGCGTGCTGCCGCTGGAGGTCGAGGAGACCGAGGCGACGGCAAGCGAGACGATCCCGCCGTACTTCGAGTTCGAGCCCACCGCGGGCGACGTCCTCGAAACGCTGCTGCCGCGCTATGTGGAGTCCCGCATCTTCACGGCGCTGCTGCAGTCGGCTGCTTCGGAGGAGGCTGCGCGCCGCCGCGCCATGAAGTCCGCCACGGACAACGCCAACGAGCTGATCCGCGTGTTCACCATGCAGATGAACCAGGCTCGCCAGGCCGAGATCACCCAGGAAATCAGCGAGATCGTCGGTGGCGCCAACGCGCTGGCTGACGCCGCAGCGGGGAAAGAGTGAAATGACTGCAGAGGCTGTTGAGACTGTTGAGCCCACGTCGGCCGGTGCCGGTCGTGTGGCCAGCGTCAAGGGGCCCGTCGTCGACGTGGAGTTCCCCGTCGAGGCGATGCCCGACATCTACAACGCGCTCAACGTCGAGGTGACCCTCGGCGGCGAGACCAAGACCCTGACCATGGAGGTCGCCCAGCACCTGGGTGACAACCTGGTCCGCGCCATCTCCATGCAGCCCACCGACGGCCTGGTCCGCGGTACGGCCGTCACCGACTCCGGCCACCCGATCTCGGTGCCCGTCGGCGACGTCGTCAAGGGTCACGTGTGGAACACGCTCGGCGAGTCGCTCGACGTGCCGACCGCTTCGCTCCAGATCACCGAGAAGTGGGGCATCCACCGGCCGTCCCCGCCCTTCGACCAGCTCGAGTCCCGTACCGAGATGCTGGTCACGGGTATCAAGGTCATCGACCTGCTCACCCCGTACGTGCAGGGTGGCAAGATCGGCCTGTTCGGTGGCGCCGGTGTGGGCAAGACGGTTCTCATCCAGGAGATGATCCGCCGTGTCGCCCGCAACTTCGGTGGCACCTCGGTGTTCGCCGGCGTCGGCGAGCGCACCCGTGAGGGCAACGACCTCTGGCTGGAGATGGAGGAGGCGGACGTTCTCAAGGACACCGCGCTCGTCTTCGGCCAGATGGACGAGCCGCCGGGCACCCGTCTGCGGGTGGCCCTGTCCGCGCTGACGATGGCGGAGTACTTCCGCGACGTGCAGAAGCAGGACGTGCTGCTGTTCATCGACAACATCTTCCGCTTCACGCAGGCGGGCTCGGAGGTCTCCACCCTCCTCGGCCGCATGCCGTCCGCGGTGGGTTACCAGCCGACGCTGGCCGACGAGATGGGTGTGCTCCAGGAGCGCATCACCTCGACGCGCGGTCACTCGATCACCTCGATGCAGGCGATCTACGTGCCCGCCGACGACATCACCGACCCGGCCCCGCACAACGCGTTCGCGCACCTCGACGCGCAGACCGTTCTGTCCCGGCCGATCTCGGAGAAGGGCATCTACCCCGCGGTGGACCCGCTCGACTCCACCTCCCGGATCCTCGACCCGCAGGTCGTGGGCGAGGAGCACTACCGGGTGGCCCAGGAGACCAAGCGGATCCTGCAGAAGTACCGCGAGCTCCAGGACATCATCGCGATCCTCGGTATCGACGAGCTGTCCGAAGAGGACAAGGTCACCGTGCAGCGGGCCCGTCGGATCGAGCGGTTCCTGTCGCACCCGATGTACGCCGCCGAGGCGTTCACCGGCCAGCCGGGCGAGAACGTCCCGCTGGACGAGACGATCGCCTCCTTCAAGGGCCTGTGCGCCGGCGAGTACGACCACCTGCCCGAGCAGGCGTTCTTCATGGTCGGCGGCATCGACCAGGCCGTGGCCAAGGCCAAGGAACTCGAGCGTCGCTGATCGCCCTACGGTAGTGGCACGGGCGCGAGAACCCGTGCCGCTACCTGATCGGAAAGGAACCTACAGAAGTGGCGAAGCTACGCGTAGGGGTTGTCTCACCCGAGCGTGAGATCTGGTCGGGCGAGGCCGACATGGTGATTGCCAAGACCGTGGACGGCGAGATCGGTATTATGCCGCAACACGCACCTGTGCTCGGCGTTCTCGTCGAGGGCGGCGTGCTGCGCGTCAAGCGGGAAGGCGAGCCCGAGCTCGTCGCGGCCGTTCACGGGGGGTTCATCTCCGTGGCCGACGATGAGGTGTCGGTGCTCGCCGAGGTCGCCGAGCTCGGTTCCGAGGTCGACGTCGCGGCCGCCCGAGACGCTCTCGACCGGGCTCAGGCTTCGATCGAGGCCAACCAGGAGGACGCCGACGCGGCGATCGAGGCGAAGCGGGCCAGGGCCCGGCTGCGCGCGGCGGGCGAAGAGGTTTAATACATACAACGGGATTCAGGGGGGCGGCCATGGTGGCGACGGTTTCGGTTTTGTTGTTGCTGCTGGTCGCCCTCGTGGTCCTGCGAGGGATGACGCTGGCCCGCTCGCGCGGCAGCGTCCCCTGTCGGCTGAAAGTAGAGAGCCGGGGCTGGCAGAGCGGGGTAGCCCGCTACGCCGACGGTGAGCTCCACTGGATTCCGCTCATGAGCGTCCGTCTGAGGCCGCGCCACGCGATCGCGAGGCGCGGCCTCGTCGTTTCCGCCCGGCGTGAGATCGACGGCGGCCTCTACGCCGTCGACTGCGGCGGCACCACGCGCGGCCTGTCGCTGGCGATGAGCGCCGACGCGCTCACCGGGTTCCTGGCCTGGCTGGAGTCGGCGCCGCCCAGCGCGTACCTCGACGTCGCCTAGCGGGTGCCGCCGGGCTTCCAGAGGATCTCGTTGCCGCCGTGGGCGACCCGGCAGGCGATGAAGAGCAGGTCGGACAGCCTGTTGAGGTATTTGGCGGTCAGCGGATTGACGTCGTCGTGGGCCTGGAGCGCCGCCCACGTGGTGCGCTCGGCCCTGCGTACGGTCACCCGGGCCAGGTGCAGCGCGGCCGTGGCCGGGTCGCCGCCGGGCAGGATGAAGCTGCGCAGCGGCTTGAGCTCGGCGTTGAGCCGGTCGCACTGCTCCTCCAGCCGGTCGATGTAGGACTGCTCCACTCGCAGCGGCGGGAACTCCGGATCGTCCACCACGGGCGTGGCCAGGTCGGCCCCCACGTCGAACAGCTCGTTCTGGATGCGCACGAGGACCGCCACGAGGTCGGCGGACAGGGTGCCGTGGGACAGGGCCAGGCCCAGGCAGGCGTTGGCCTCCTCGACGTCGGCGTACGCGGCCAGCCGGGTGTCGGTCTTGGCGGCGCGGCTCATGTCGCTCAGGTTGGTGGTGCCGTCGTCGCCCGTACGGGTGTAGATGCGGGAGAGGACGACGGGCTTGTCCTTGTCGGCACGCGTCATGGACCCAGCGTAATGACAAATGTCATCCGAGCGGGACGCGCTTTCCATGTCACCTCCATGATTTCCACGACTACCAGGACGAACGCCATCAAAGCCACTATTTACCCATGACGAGAGAGAGGGCCTGATGCTCGAGATCAGCGAGCTGCGCAAGCGCTTCGCCGGCGGTCCCGACAGCCCCGGTGGCAAGGTCGCGCTGGACGGGATCAGCTTCACGGTACGTCCGGGCGAGATGTACGGCTTCGTGGGCGCGAACGGCGCGGGCAAGACGACGACGATGCGCATCGTCATGGGCGTGCTCCAGGCCGATTCCGGATCGGTGCGCTGGCGGGACCGGCAGCTGGGCCACGACGACCGGACGCGCTTCGGCTACATGCCCGAGGAACGCGGGCTGTACCAGAAGATGCGGGTCGCCGAGCAGATCGAGTACTTCGGCCGGCTGCACGGGCTCGCCCCGGCGGCGGCGAAGAAGGCCGCCGACGACCTCATCGAGCGGCTGGGGCTGACCGAGCGCAGGGGCGACGCGGTGCAGGCGCTGTCGCTGGGCAACCAGCAGCGCGTGCAGCTCGCCGTGGCGCTGGTGCACGACCCCGAGGCGCTGATCCTGGACGAGCCGTTCTCCGGGCTCGACCCTCTCGCCGTGGACGCCCTGGCCGGGGCCCTCCAGGAGCGGTGCAGGAGCGGCGTGCCGGTGATCTTCTCCAGCCACCAGCTCGACCTGGTGGAGCGGCTGTGCGACTCGGTGGGCATCGTCTCCGGCGGCCGGATGGTCGCCACGGGCACGGTGGCCGAGCTGCGCGCCGCCGAGGGCGAGACGTTGCGCGTGGACGTCCGCGACCCCGCGCCGGGCTGGGCCGACGGCCTGCCGGGCACGGTGGCCGTCCATGGCGACCTGCACACCCTGCGGACGACCGAAGGTGACGACCAGGAGATCCTGCGCCGCGCCATGAAGGCGGGCCGTGTCGAGCACTTCGGCGTCGAGCAGCCGACCCTCACCGAGATCTTCAAGGAGGCCGTGGCGTGAAAGGACTGATGCTGATCGCCCGCCGCGAGATCGTGACGCAGGTGCGCACGAAGACGTTCCTCGTCGGCCTGCTGGTGACCGTCATCCTGGTGGCGGCGGTGTCCTTCGCGCCCAAGATCATGGGCGGGAACGACTCGTACACGCTGGGCACGGTCAACTCCCAGCAGCTCCCGCTGAAGGCCGCCGCGCCGGAGGCCGAGTTCGAGTGGCGCACCTTCCCCGACGAGGCCGCGGCCAAGAAGGCCGTGCTGGCCGGCGACGTGGACGCGGTGCTGGTCAACGGCGACAAGGTGCTCACCGACGGCGAGGTCGACTCCAAGCTCGGCGTGCTCATGCAGAGCACCAACCGGGAGATGCGCCTCGGCGCGGCCGGGGTGACGATCCCGCCGCTGCAGATGGTCTCCGTGGGCGTGGACACCCGCTACCAGGCCGCCAAGACCGGGATCGCCGTGGTGCTGGTGCTCGTCCTGTTCATGCTGCTCATGGGCCAGGTCATGATGGTGGCCATGGGCGTGGTGGAGGAGAAGGGCAGCAGGATCGTGGAGATCCTGCTGGCGGCGGTGCGCCCGTGGCAGCTGCTCGCCGGGAAGATCGTCGGGCTGGGCGTGCTCGGGTTGATCAACCTGCTCACGATCCTCGCCGTCGGCCTGATCGCCACCTCGGCGTCGGGCTTCGCCGCCGACTTCCCACCGGGCATCCCGGGGCTGGTGGCCGCCGTGCTGGTCTGGTTCGTGCTCGGGTACGCGTTCTTCGCCACGCTCGCGGCGGCGTTCGCCTCGCTGGTCTCCCGCCAGGAGGAGGTGAGCAGCGTGATGTCGCCGCTGACGATGCTCATCATGGTCACGTACTTCGTGGCCTTCTACGCCACCAACGATCCCACGGGCACGCTGGCCACGGTCATGTCCTACATCCCGCCGTTCTCGTCGATGATCATGCCGGTCCGCATGGCGGCGGCCGACGTGCCGATGTGGCAGGTGGCGGCGTCCATGGCGGCGATGGCGGTGGCCGTGCTGGCGGTGCTGTCGTTCGGCGCCAAGGTCTACGAGCGGGCGGTGCTGCGGACGGGCGCCCGGCTCAAGCTCGGCGACGTGCTGCGCGCGGGCTAGATGGACGCGATCACGCGGGCACGCCGCTCGACCCGCCGGATGCTGAACTCGACGCTCGCGATCATGTGGATCTTCCTGGTCGCCTCGGCGGTGTTCGGCCTCGGCGCCGGGTCGGTCGGCTGGCTGCGGCTCGTGCCCGCGACGGTCGCCGCGCTCGCCTTCACCTGGCTCTTCGTCCGGGTCGTGGCCTCGGTCCTGGAGCGCCGGTATCCCACGAGAGAGATCGTGTGGACCGGCGCTCTGGCGTTCCTGGCGGCGGTGCTGGGCGGGGCCGACCCGATGGGCTGGGGGTTCGTGCCCATGGTCTGGCTGTCGGTGGCGGTGATCGGGCTGCCGAGCCGCCGGGCGCTGGCTTTGGGTGTGGCGACGTGCGCGGTCTGCATCGGGCTCGGCGCGCTGGCCGTGCTGGGCGGGACGGGTCTGCTCGCGGAGAGCGGTGACACCTTCCTCGTCTCGCTGGTCATCATCGCCGCCCTCGACGTCCTGTGGGCCGCGGCGCTGCCCTGCACCAACCGGATGTGGGCCTGGATCTGGACCCTGGCCGTGCAGGCCCACGACGGCCGCGAGGCGCACACCCGGCTGGCGCTGGCCGAGGAGCGGCTGCGCTTCGCCAGGGACCTGCACGACCTGGTCGGCCACCAGCTCTCCGCCATCGCCGTCAAGACCGAGCTGGCCGTGCGCCTGGCCGACGCCGACGTCCGGGCGGCCAAGGACGAGATGGCGGAGGTGAACACGCTGACCCGCAAGGCCCTGCGTGAGCTGCGGCAGGCCGTGCGCGGCTACCGCGAACTTGACTTGACCGCTGAGCTGAATAGCGTGAGGGGAGTGCTCGAAGCGGCGGGCGTCCGCTGCGAGGTGCGTCTGCCGCACCGCGAGCTGCCCCCGGGGGTCGCGCCGGTGTTCGCCTACGCGGTGCGCGAGGCGGTCACCAACGTCCTGAAGCACAGCGCCGCGACCTTCTGCGACATCACGCTGCGCTTCACCGACCAGGAGGCGGAACTGGCGGTGCGCAACGACGGAGTGGCTCGCAGGCAGGCCGAGGACCTGGGCAGCGGGCTGATCGGCATGAGTGAGCGGATGGCCGCCGTGGGCGGGAGCATGACGGCCCTTCCCATCGGCGACGGACAGTTCCTGCTGACGGCGGTCGTGTCACTGCCGATAGCTGGGTAGAGGAGGAGAGCGGGGGTTTCGATCCCGGCGACCACACGCCGTGTGCGTGACTGAGGAGGTGGCATGCGCGTCCGGCGCAATCCACGAGGCCAGACGGTACGGATCGGTGCCCGGCTCGACGCCGGCACGTCGGCCGGCGTGCGCGAGCGGCTGCACGCCGCGCTCGACGCCGGCGAGGGCGACCTCATCCTCGACCTCTCCAAGCTGGAGATGATCGACGCCACCGGCCTCGGGGTGCTGGTCGGGGCGCATCGGCGCGCGATCAGCGTGCAACGCCGCCTCGTACTTCGGGGGGTGCCCCCGCGGATCATGAGGATCCTGGCGGTGACCCGGCTGAATCGGGTCCTGCACGTCGAGGTTCCCGCGGCCGCGGTGGCCTGAGGTCACATATCGGGGCCGGGTGCCGATCAGCCGTCGCCCGCGCCCTTTCCACGAGCCGAATATAGATGGAATGTAGATTTCGGGTCGGCCGCTATCATGGGCGTGGGCTCCGGGAAAGAACTTCGAAAGTGATTATTTCGTGACCCCATCACTGCGGGTAATCGGCGGGTCACGACGGACTCAGGCTGCGGATGAAGATGTGCACGGCCACCTCCACGAGTTCGTCGATGCCCGGCTGCTCCTCGGCCAGTATCCATTCGATCAGCAGCTCTTGTAGTGCGCCAATTACGCCAAGTGCCACCAGTCGCCGATTGAGCGTCGGGCCCTGCGGGAAATCCGCCGAGGCCTCCTCCACGAGCCGGGCGAAGGCGTCCACCGCCCGCTGACGCGAGGCTGTCAGGACGTCGCCCGATCTGCGCACCTCCAGGTGCATGATGCGGGCCCGCCGCCAGTCGGCGGCGGCGAACTCGATATAGGCGCGAATCCCCGCCTTGACTCTTCCGTCAAGCGTGCTCGGCGCCTCCTGTAACGCTTTGGCCACAACCGCGAGGCTTTCCTCGACGCACCGCTCGTGCAGCGCCTGGAGCAACTCCTCGCGGCCGCCGAAACATTCGTAGAAGGCGCGGTTGGAGATCCGCGCCTCCGAGCACAATCTTTCGATGGTCGTCGCCGCGAAACCTGGTTTCGCGTATAGCGTGTAGGCGGCCGTCATCAGCCGCTCGCGTCTGTCCGCCAGCCTTTGCTCGGCCGACATTCCCCGGTAAGACCGGTTCACATTCCACCCGTCCAACATGATCGTGGCCCCCAGAGCACACAATTATGGACGGATGATCGGATTTGGGAAAGAGCGCGATGATTATCTTTTACGTCGCCCGTGCAAGAACGTGACAAGCCTGATCAGTCGCTCAAGCTCATCGGGCCCCCTCCTGAACGAGGTCAGGTTCATGCCGGGCAGGGCGAAGCGCTGGCGGGAGACCGCCTTTGGCCTGGTGAACTCGCGTAGGCCGTCGGCGCCGTGGATGCGGCCGAACCCCGAGTCGCCGATTCCGCCGAACGGCAGCGCGGGCACCCCGGCGAAGGAGATCACCGAGTTGACGGCGGTCATCCCGGTACGCATCGCGCGCGCGAGCTGCGTCGCCCGGCGGGCGTTCCGCGAGAAGATCGTGCCCGCCAGCCCGTACGCCGAGGCGTTGGCCAGCTCCAGCGCCTCCTGCGCGTCGCGGGTGCGCCGGACGGTGATCGTCGGCCCGAACGTCTCCTCCCGCACGGCCGGCGAGTCCTCCGGCACGTCCGCCACGATCACCGGGTCCACGAACGGCGCCCGTACGGAGTCGGGGCCGCCTGTCACTACTTTTCCGGACTTGGTGGCGTCGTCGATGTGCCGCCTGATGATGTCGAGCTGGGCGGGCATGGTGATCGGGCCGTAGTCCTGGCCTGCCTTGACCTTGGCGGCCCGCTCCGACAGCTCCCGCATGAACGGCTCGTACACCGCGTCCACCACGTAGACCCGTTCGACGCCCGCGCAGGTCTGGCCCGCGTTCGACATCGCGCCCCACAGGCAGGCGTCGGCCGCGGCGGGCAGGTCGGCGTCGGCGTCCACGATGAAGGCGTCCTTGCCGCCGCACTCGGCCACGATGGGCGTGAGGTTCTCCGCGCACGCCGCCATGACCCGCTTGGCGGTGGCGGTGGAACCGGTGAAGGCCACCTTCCGCACCCGGGGGTCGGCGGCCAGCGCCGCGCCGGTCTCGCCGAGCCCGGTCACCGTCTGCAGCACCGGCTGCTCGGGCACCGACTCGGCGAACAGCTCCGCCAGACGCACGCCGACCCCGGGGGTGAGCTCGCTGGGCTTGAACACGACGGCGTTGCCGGCCGCCAGCGCGTACGCGATGGAGCCCATCGGGGTGAACACCGGGTAGTTCCACGGGCCGATCACGCCGACCACGCCGAGCGGCAGGTATTCGAGCGTGGCGGCCAGGTTGAGCCCGAGCATGCCGGTGGCCACGCGGCGGCGGCCCAGCACCTTGGCGGCGTTGCGGGCCGCCCAGTCGAGGTGCGTGACGGCCAGCACGATCTCCAGCGTGGCGTCGCCGACGGGCTTGCCGGTCTCCTCGTGCACGAGCGCGGCCAGCTCCCGCAGCCGCCGCGTGATGACCGCCTTGTAGTCGAGCAGGCGGCGCCTGCGCTCCCCCGGAGGCAGGGCCGCCCACCACTCCGCGGCTGCCCCGGCCCTGGCCACCGCCTCGTGCACGGCCTGGGCGTCGTGTTTCGGGTGACTGCCGACGACCTCGCCGGTAGCCGGGTTCAGTGAGTCGAACGTCAGCGTGGACATGGCGTCACGATAAACCGGTAAGCCGTCGCTTACTAGCTCTGGGGTGGGCGCAGCATCCCCCAGACCGGCGGCCCGTCCGGCAGCGTGAACCGCTCGGTGACCACGAACCCGAACCGCTCGTAGAAGGGCACGTTGGACTCCTTGCTGCTCTCCAGGTAGATCGGCAGGCCGCCGCACCTGGCCAGGCCCGCGCGCATCAGCGCGCCGCCGACCCCGGTGCCCTGGAGCTCGGGCACCGTGCCGAGCTGGGCCAGGTACCAGTAGGGGCCGGCGGGCTTGTGCCGGGCGAACTCCGCCTCCAGCAGCAGGCCCTGGTGCACCCGGTCGCCCATGGCCTCGACCAGGCCGGGAATCGCCGCCTCGTCGTCGGGACGGTGGCCCGGCGGGTCCCACAGCGCGACCCCCGCCACGGCGCCGCCCCCGCTGGGCGCCGTCTCGGTGATCGCGTGCGTGTGCCGGGCCAGCGTGGCGAACATCCCCGCCGCGCCCCGGTTGCCGGGCAGCAGCCACCCGATCACCGGATCGTCGTGGAAGGCCCTGGCCAGCGCCTGGCCCGCGGCGTCGAAGTCGTCCGACTCCCTGACGTCCACCGTCACCCCTCCGCGAACCACGAGCCGTGGAAGCCGGCCGGCACCCGCCTGGGCAGCCGCACCGACGCGACGTCGGACAGATCGCTCGCGTCCAGCACCACCAGCTCGGACGACTCCCCGGAGGTGACGATCGACAGCAGCCACCCCTCGTCCTCGCCCTTGGCTCCCTCGGCCGGCACGAAGACGGCCTCGCCGGTGCTGCCGCCGGTCCTCCTGACCTGGGTGGAGCCGTCGCGCTGGTCGTACTTGACGACGGCCTCGGCGCTCACCGTGTAGAGGTAGCGGCTGGGCCGTCCGAGCAGGTCCTCGTTGAACGTGGGGAACTCCACGCCGCGGTCGTCCAGCGCCTCCTCCTTGGCCGTGCCGTCGGCCGGGTCGAGGATCCAGCGGTGCAGGGCGGCGGCGCCGGCGGCCCCCGCGTGCCTGGCCGGGTCCGCCGCGCCGCCGATCTGGTCCCAGACGGTGGACCAGGCTTCGGGGGAGTAGCGGGCGGCGTTCAGGACGACACGTCCCCGCTCGTCCTCCCAGGCGTTGCCGACGTGGAACACGTAGCAGGGGTCGACGTCGAACCAGCGCGTCGGGCCGCCCGTCCGGGGGGTCACGCCGATCCTGGCGCCGTAGCCGTCCTCCCAGGCGTACGGCATGCCCTGGCGGTTGAGGTCGAACACCACGGGCAGGTCGAGCCAGACCAGGTGGTGCTCGGTGACGGCGAAGTCGTGCATCATCGTCGGCCCCGGCACCTCGATCTCCCTGCTCTCCACCAACTCGCCGGCGGCCGAGAGCCGGTGGTAGGTGAGGAACGGCGGGAAGTACCCGTAGCCGAAGAAGTGCAGCTCACCGGTGAGCGGGTCCTGCTTGGGGTGGGCGGTCATCGCGGTGGTCAGCCGTCCGCCGAAGTCGCACGGGCCCACGGTGGCCAGCTCGGGCGTCACCTCGTGCGGCAGGCCGTTCTCCACCAGCGCCAGGATGCGCCCGGCGTGCCGGACGACGTGCGTGTTGGCCGTCACGGCGGCCCGATCGACCCCGGCGTCGGAGACGAACGGCGCGTCGTCGGTGAACTTGCTGGTCCGCACCCACCGGTTGCGGTACCACTCGGCCCGCCCGTCCCGCAGCCGGACGCCGTGCAGCATGCCGTGCCCGGCGAACCAGTGACCGGGGTCCTCGCCCGGCCGGGGGTTGGGCCCGTTGCGGAAGTAGCGCCCGGTCAGCTCGCCGGGGAGCACACCCGTGACCTCAAGGTCACGCGCCTCGATCTCGTCGGGCACGGGCGCCAGATCGCCGCTGAGGTACGAAGGAACGCTCATGAACACTCCAATCTCGATAGGTCGAAACTAGAATGTCCATGAGCGACCTGTCAACACAGGAATGTCAGGCCATGAGAAATCCCGGCCCGTTCGGGGCCGGGAGGGTCAGAAGAGGGTCGGGTTCTCCGGCTCGATGCCGCGCAGGGCGTCGTAGTCGAGGGTGACGCAGTCGATGCCCCGGTCGGTGGCGAGCACCCGCGCCTGCGGCTTGATCTCCTGCGCCGCGAACACCCCGCGCACCGGCGCGATCAGCGGGTCGCGGTTGAGCAGGTCCAGGTAGCGGGTGAGCTGCTCGACGCCGTCGATCTCGCCGCGCCGCTTGATCTCGATCGCCACCGTCGCGCCCAGCGCGTCACGGCAGAGGATGTCGACCGGGCCGATGGCCGTCATGTACTCGCGGCGGATCAGCGAGTAGCCCTCGCCCAGGGTCGTGATGTGCTCGGCCAGCAGCTCCTGGAGGTGGGCCTCCACGCCGTCCTTGATCAGGCCGGGGTCGACGCCCAGCTCGTGGCTGGAGTCGTGGATGATCTCCTCCATCGTCAGGACCAGCTTCTCGCCGGTCTTGCCGTGGGTGACCGTCCAGGTGCCGCCGTCCTCCTTGAGCTTGCACGGCGGGTTCATCCAGTTGAGCGGTTTGAAGGCGCGGTCGTCGGCGTGGATGCTGACGCTCCCGTCCGCCTTGATGAGGACGAGCCTAGGCGCCATCGGCAGATGTGCCGTGAGCCGTCCGATGTAATCCACGCTGCATCGCGCGATGACCAGCCGCATGACGTCCCACCTTAGCGGCTCTGGAAAACTGGTCGCATGGCGTTTGAAACGGTGGCAGTTGTCGGGCTCGGCACGATGGGTGCCGGGATCGCCGAGGTCTTCGCGCGCGCCGGGCTGCGGGTGATCGGCGTCGAGGCCGACGTCGAGGCGCTGGCCCGAGGGCGCGGGCACGTCGAGCGCTCCACGGCCAGGGCGGCCGACCGGGGCAAGCTGACGGCCGAGCAGCGGGCCGCGATCCTGGGCCGCATCACGCTGACCACCTCGCGCGAGGACCTGCGCGAGGTCGACCTCGTGATCGAGGCGATCCCCGAGGTGCTCGACCACAAGATCTCGCTGTTCCAGGACCTCGACCGCATCTGCAAGCCCGAGACCGTCCTGGCCACCAACACCTCCTCGCTGCCGGTCACCGCCGTCGCCGCCGCCACGGGCCGGCCCGATCGGGTCGTCGGCATGCACTTCTTCAACCCGGCGCCGGTCATGCGGCTGGTCGAGGTGGTGGGCACGGTGGTGACCGCGCCCGGGGTGGTCTCCGAGGTCTGCGAGCTGGCCGGGCGGCTGGGCAAGACGGCCGTCCCGGCGGGCGACCGGGCCGGGTTCGTGGTCAACCGGCTGCTCCTGCCCTACCTCAACCACGCCGCCGTCCTGCTGGAGCTGGGCATCGCCACGCGCGACGGCATCGACGACGCCATGCGGCTGGGCGTGGGGTTGCCGATGGGGCCGTTCGCGCTGCTCGACCTGATCGGGCTCGACACCGCGTACGAGGTGATGGAGGTGCTGTTCGACGAGACGCGTGACCGCCGGCACGCGCCCTCGCCGCTGCTGCGCGAGCTGGTCACCGCCGGGCTGCTCGGCCGCAAGACCGGCCACGGCTTCTACGGGCCGCAGGAGCCGCCCAAGGAGCCGGAGAAGTCGACCGTCATCACCTTCGGGATCGACGGGCCCGACGTCCACGGGCTCGGCGAGCGGCTGCGGGCGTCCGGATTCCGCCCGTCCGATTCGCCGGACACCGTGCTGCGGTGCACCGATCGTCCCGTGATCGAGTACGCCGCACGCCTGTCCGACCCCACCAGGATGGTCGGCGTGCACGTCGTCGGCGACAAGGTGGCCGAGCTGGCCGGCACCGCGCTCACCTCGCCCGGGGCCGCCAAGGCGGCGCGCGACCTGATGCGGGTGGCCGGTCTGGTGCCCGTCTCGTGCAAGGACCGGGCCGGGTTCGTGGCCGACGCCCTGCTCTTCCCCTTCCTCAACGACGCCGTCCGCATGTACGACGCCGGCTACGCCTCCATCGCCGACATCGACGCCGCCATGCGGCTGGGCTGCGGCTACCCGGCCGGCCCGTTCGAGATGCTGGGCTACCTCGGCCTGGCCAGGGTCCGCGACGGCCTCAGGGCCCTCTACGCCGAATACCGCGAGCCCGCCTTCGCCCCCGCCCCCCTGCTCGACCAGCTCGTCACCGCCGGTGTGAGCGAGTTCCCCCGCTCATGAGCCCCCGCCGCGCCCGCCGGCGGGACGACTCCCGCCCTCTCGGCCTTCCCGCCGGCAACGACAAGGTGGAGGAATGGCCGGACGGCGACTGGAAGGTGCGCATGCTCACGGGCGCGTCCTCGACCAAGACCTACCGCTGCCCCGGCTGCGACCAGGAGATCCTGGGCGGCAGGCCGCACCTGGTCGCCTGGCCCGACTGGCCGGGCGGCGACGAGGAGCGCCGCCACTGGCACCCGACCTGCTGGCGCAAGAGACTCGACCGCGGCCCCGGCCGCAGCCGCTACTAGGAGGACCCCCGTGGAGATTCGCGCGGCCACCGTGCTGCCCGCCCGACGTGAACCGATCGAGCTGCAGACGGGCGACGGCCTGACCCTGGTCGGCGAGCTGGCCCAGCCCCTCGACCGGCCGCCCGTGGCCACCCTGGTCACCCTGCACCCGCTGCCCACCCACGGCGGGTTCATGGACAGCCACGTCTACAAGAAGGCCGCCAACCGGCTGCCCGCGCTCGCCGACCTCGCCGTGCTGCGCTTCAACACGCGCGGCACCGGCTCCGAGCGCGGCACCTCCGGCGGCACGTTCGACGGCGGCGAGGGCGAGCGGTTCGACGTGGCGGCGGCGCTGGAGTACGCCGAGTTCCACGACCTGCCGCGGGTGTGGGTGGTGGGCTGGTCCTTCGGCACCGAGCTGACCCTGAAGTGGGCGCACGACCCTCTCGTCGAGGGTGCGATCCTGCTCTCGCCCCCGCTCCACAGGGCCACCGACGACGACCTCGACGCGTGGGCCGGGTTCGGGCGGCCGCTGGTGGCGCTGGTGCCCGAGTTCGACGACTACCTGCGTCCCGAGGAGGCCCGGCGGCGGTTCGCCAGGGTGCCGCAGGCCGAGGTCATCGGCGTGGACGGTGCCAAGCACCTGTGGGTGGGCGAGCCCTACGTCCGGATCGTCCTGAACGAGATCGTCCGGCGGGTCAATCCGGAGGCGTACCCGCTGCCGACGGACATCTGACGGTCACCTCCAGTCCGCCCTCCGGCCGCGCGACCACCTCCAGCGTGCCGTGGTGGGCCCGGACGACGGCGGCGACGATCGACAGCCCCAGCCCCAGCCCGTCGCCGACCGCCCTGCGGCCGCTCTCCAGCCGCTGGAAAGGCTGGAGCAGCGTCGCGACCCGGTCGGGCGGGATCACCGGGCCGCTGTTGGCGACGGTGAGCGTGGCCAGGCCCGCCCGCACGTCCGTGGCGACCGAGATCCACCCGTCCGGTACGTTGTGCCGCGCCGCGTTGTCCAGCAGGTTCGCGACCAGGCGTTCGAGCAGGGCGGGGTCGCCGGAGGCGGGCGCGGGCCGCAGCGCCGCCTCGACGCGCAGCGACGGGCCCGGCCGCCGGTCGAGCACCTGCCCGGCGACGGCGGCCAGGTCGAGCGGCTCCCGGTGGTCCAGGCCCTGCTCGCTCCTGGCCAGGACGAGCAGCGCCTCGATGAGCCGTTCCTGATGCCGGCCGGCCGCCAGCAGGCGGTCAAGGACGTGGCGCAGCGCCGCGGCGTCGGCCTCCGGGTCGGCCAGCGCGACCTCGGCCATGGCGCGCTGGAGGGTCAGCGGTGTGCGCAACTCGTGGGAGGCGTTGGCCACGAACCGCCGCTGCGCGGTGAAGGCGGCCTCCAGCCGATCCAGCAGGTCGTCGAAGGTGTCGGCCAGCTTCTTCAGCTCGTCGTCCGGGCCGGACGCGGCCAGCCGCCTGTCCAGCCGGTCGGCCGTGATGCGCCGGACGGTCGCCGTCATGTCGTGCAGCGGCCGCAGCACCCGTCCGGCCGTCAGCCATCCCAGCAACATCGACGCGAACGCCATGACCACGAGGGCGATCACCGAGTTGACCAGCAGCCTGCGCAGCCCGGCCGCCTGCTGCTCGGCCAGGTACGCCAGGTCCACCCGCGGCTCCGGCACGGCCGGCCCCCCTGGCAGGACGGGAGCGGTCGGCGCGCCGGGGAACGGCGAGTGCGCGACCAGCAGGTAGATCAGGGCGACCAGCAGCATGCCGGCGGCCACGAACAGGCCGCTGTAGAGCAGCGTCAGCCGCAGCCGTACGGTCCGTCGCACGCCGGGGCACCTCCGCCCGTGTCCGAACCGGCTCCGGGACCGGCCATCCGGTAGCCGGCCTGCGGGACGGTCTCGATCAGCGGCGGGTCGCCGAGCTTGCGGCGCAACCGGCTGACCGTCACCTTCACGGTCTGCGTGAACGGGTCGGCGAACTCGTCCCACCCGCGTTCGAGCAGCTGCTCGGCCGAGACCACCGCGCCGCCGGCCGACAGCAGCAGCTCCAGCACCGCGAACTCCTTCGGGCTGAGCGCCAGCCGGCGCCCGTCGCGGGTGGCGACGCGCGTGGACGGGTCCAGCCGCAGCCCGCCGTGGACCAGCACCGGCGGCAGCACCGGCGGCAGCGCCGGACGCGCCCGCCTGGCCAGCGCCCTGATCCTGGCCACCAGCTCGGCGAAGGCGAACGGCTTGGGCAGGTAGTCGTCGGCCCCGATGCCCAGCCCGCTCACCCGGTCGTCGATGGTCCCGGCGGCGGTGAGCATCAGCACGCCCGCCGGACGGCCGTCGGCGGTCAGGCTCCGGCACACGTCGTCGCCGTGCAGGCCGGGCAGGTCGCGGTCGAGCACGACCACGTCGTAGTCGTTGACGGAGGCGCGGTCCAGCCCGGTGTGCCCGCCCAGCGCCACGTCGACGGCCATGCCCTCGCGGCGCAGGCCGGCGGCCACGGTGTGGGCGAGCTCCTCGTGGTCTTCGACGATCAGCACCCTCATGGTCGCCCCAGCATGCCCAGAGCGGGGTTACAGCGGGGTAACCGCCGTCGTTCCCGGGTGGTAACCGGGGGCGGGGTTCGCTGTGAGCATCGGACGAAACGGAGGAGTCACCATGAAGGGTTCGACCGTCAGGCGGGTGGTCCTGGCCGCGCTGGTCTTCGCCGCCGTCGCGGGCGGCGCGGCGGCCTCGTACGGGGAGGCCGGGCCGGATGACGGCGGCAAGGCGTTCACGTCGTGCGTGCGCGCGCACGGGCTGCCGGACTTCCCCGGGGTCACCGTCTCGGAGGACGGCCTGGTCAATCTCAGCATCGGCGGCGAGCGGGTGGACGCGCTGTCGGAGAAGTACGGGGCGGCGGTCAAGGCGTGCGGGTCGCTGCTGCCGGAAGGGGCGGGGCTGCCGGGCAAGCCGCAGGCTCCCGCCGCGCCGGAAGCGCCGCGATTGCCGGTGGGTCCGTCCTGATTCGGGGTGGGACGGGCATGGCGCGGGCGGGCGAAGATTTGTAGAATCTTGTTCGGTTCCGAGCGAGGAGGCACTGTGGGCGCGTTCGACCTGTCCGGCAGGACGGCTCTGGTCACCGGGGCGTCGAAGGGCATCGGACGGGCCATCGCGCTCGCCTACGCCGCGGCGGGCGCCGACGTCGCCCTGGTCTCCAGGTCGGCCGAGGCGCTGGCCGAGGTCGGCAAGGAGGTCGAGGCGCTCGGCAGGCGGGCCGTCGTGATCGCCGCCGACCTCACCGACCGCGAAGCCGCCGCCGCGGCCGTCGCCGCCTCGATCGACGGGCTCGGGCACCTCGACGTCGTCGTCAACAACGCCGGCGGCTCGAACTTCCTGGTCGAGTTCAAGGACCTGCGCCTGTCCGGCTGGGACAAGCTGATGCGGCTCAACCTGGACTCCGCCATGGCCGTCTGCCACGCCGTCGCGCCCCATCTGCTGGGCCGCGGCTCCGGCTCGGTGATCAACGTGGCGTCGGTGGCGGCGCGCGGCGCCCCGCTGCTCGCCCCGTACGCCGCCGCCAAGGCCGGGCTGGTGGCCCTGACCAAGACGCTGGCGGCCGAGTGGGCGTCGGCCGGCGTACGCGTCAACGCCCTGTGCCCCGGCTGGACGGCCACCGACCTCAACCGCAACCTGTGGGAGGACGAGGCCGCGAGCGCCGCCACGATCGCCGGCGTGCCCATGCGGCGGTGGGGGACGCCGGAGGAGATGGCCCAGCCGGCCGTGTTCCTCGCCGGGGAGGCGTCGGCGTACATGACGGGCCAGGTGCTGTTCGTGGACGGCGGGGCCACCGCGATCGGCTGAGCCCGCTCGGACGCCGGGCGGGCTTATCGCGGTATACCGGCATACGTCAATAAGTGAATGTCAACGTGAACCGGGCTACCGTGTGGTCCGTGCAGCTCTACACGAGATCGGCCGGGAGCGGACTCCCGGTTGTGCTGCTTCACGCGTTCCCGCTGTCGTCGGCGATGTGGCTGGCCCAACGCGAAGTGCTGTCGAAGGTCTGCCGGGTCGTCACCCCCGACCTGCGCGGTTTCGGCGGCTCCCGGCTGGGCGACGACGAGCCCTCCCTCGACCTGATGGCCGACGACGTCGTCAGGCTGCTCGACGAGGAAGGCATCGATCGGGCGGTGGTCGGCGGGTTGTCGATGGGCGGCTACGTGACCATGGCGCTCTGCCGGCGGCATCCCGACCGGGTGCTCGGGGTGATCCTGGCCGACACCAAGGCCAGCCCCGACCCGCCCGCGGCCAGGGAGAACCGGGAGCGCATCGCGCAGGCCGTGCTGGCCGAGGGGAGCGAGGTGCTGGTCGGCGAGGTGCTGCCGGCGCTCATCGGTCCCACGACCAAGGAACGCAGGGCCATGGTCTTCGGCCGGGTCAAGGGCCTGGTGCAGTCGGCCCCGCCGGGAGCCGTGGCCTGGGCGCAACGGGCCATGGCCGCCCGTCCCGACTCCTTCGGCACGTTGAGCGAGCTGAAGGTGCCCCTGCTGATCGTCGTGGGGGAGGAGGACGAGCTGTCGCCGCCCGCCGATGCCGAGGCCATGGCACGGGCCGCGCCCGAGGGCAGGCTGGAGGTCATCCCCAAGGCCGGTCACCTGAGCGCGGTCGAGCAGCCGGAGGCGTTCAACGCGGCGGTGACCGAGTTCCTCAGGACCGAGCTTGGCGGGGCAGCACGATCTCCCGGATGATCAGCGCGATGGCGGCGGCCACCGGGATCGCCAGCAACGCTCCGACGATGCCGAGCAGGGCGCCGCCGAACAGCGCGGCGATCACCGTCACGGCGGGCGTCACGTCCACCGAGCGTTTCATCACCCTGGGGTAGATGAAGTAGTTCTCGATCTGCTGGTAGACCACGAAGAAGATCGCGCAGGCGATGCCGGCGGGCAGCGACTGCAACAGCGCGACCCCGGTGACGAGCACCGCGCCGATCGTGGCGCCCACCAGCGGGATCAGGTCGGTCAGCGCCACGACGAGGGCGAGCGCGAGCGCGTACTGCACCCCGGCGATCGACAGGAAGATCCACGTCAGCACGCCCGCGATGACCGAGATGAGGACGTTGCCCGCGACGTAGCCGCCGATGCCGGTGAGGATCTGCTCGGTGATGGCCGACGTGCGCGGCCGGCGCGAGGCCGGGACGAGCTTGAGCAGGTACTCCTTGATCGTGTGCAGCGAGCCGAGGAAGTACAGCATGAGCACCAGCAGTGTCACCGTGGTGAACACGCCGTTGAGCACCACCAGCCCCGCGCCCATGATGCCGCTGGCCAGCGCGGGCCCGAGCGTGCTGGTCACGAACTGGCGCACCTGCGCGAGCACGTGATACTCGGCCTCGATCTGGCGGACCGTCGGATGGTTGCTCAGGTCGGTGATGTAACCGGGCACGGCCGCGATGAACTCCGACAACTGCTGGCTGACCGGCGGCACGATGGCCAGGCCGAACAGCGTGAACGCCACGATCACCCCGGTGAACACGATCGAGATCGCCAGCCGCCTGGCCAGCCCGCGCCGCTGTAACGCCTCGACCGCCGGGTTGAGGCCCACGGCCAGGAACATCGCGACGACAATGAGGATGATCGTGCTGAGCGACTTCTCGATCATCTGCGCGAGCGCGATGGCCGTCAGCACGCCCAGCCCGCCCACCAGCCCGAACAGGAACGGCCCGCGGGCGAACGGCTTGCCCGGCAGCCCGTACGGCGCCTGCTCCTCGGACGGCCCGGCCTCCTGGGGCGCCTTGGCCTCCTCGGCGGTCCTGGGCTCGGTTTCTGCGGACACGGAGGGCTCCTAGGCTCCTAGGGGGACGGGGGGGTCGGTGGAACGCTTGTCGTGAAACAGAAAGAGAGCCTAGCGACCCAAGGTCACCAGGCTCTCTTCCAGCCGTGTACAGCCCCCGTGTGCGGTCTCCGTCTAGCCCGCCGTCACTCCTGCCACCACTCCGCGTCGTCCTCGCTCCTGGCCTCGACCTTGGGAGCGGGGGTCGTGGGCGGCGCGGCCGGCTCGGCGGCCGGGGCCGCGATGGCCGGCTTGGCCGGGGCCGCGGCGACCGCGGGCTCCGGCTCCAGGCCCGGCAGGGCGGCGCCGCCGAGGAGCTGGCGCAGCTGGGCCAGGTGGCTGGTGATGCTGTCGCGCTGCCTGGTCAGCTCGTCGACCTGGCGCTGCATCGTCGTACGGGTGCGCTCGGCGTCGTTCTTCGCCTCGGTGACGATCGTCTCGGCGCTGGACTTGGCCTCCGCCATGACCGTCTCGGAGCTCTTGCGGGCGTTCGCGACGAGCTGCTTGGCGTGCAGGTCGGCCTCGCGGCGCGTCTGCTCGGCCTGCTGGGTGGCCTTCGTGGCGCGCGACTCGGCCGTGGCGGCCCGCTGCTCGGCCTCGGCGACCATCTTCTGCGTGTTGGCCTGGGCGGTGGCGTGGCGCTCGGCCTCCTGGCGCTCGGCCTCCTCCCGGCGGGAGGCGAGCTGGATCTCGAACTCGGCCTCGTCCTGGGCCCGCTTGGCCTCCGACTCCTCCAGCACCCGCTGAGCCTGCGCGCGCATCTCGTCGGCCTGCCGCTTGGCGGTGGTCAGCACCTCGTCGCGCTCACGCTTGGTCGAGGCGCGCAGTTGCGCCACCTCGCGCTCGGTGGTGGTGCGGAGCTTGGCGATCTCGCGCTCGGCGTCGGCCCGCTTCTCGGCCACCTCGTGGTCGGCGGTGGCCCGCAGCTTGGCGGCCTCGCGCTCGGTGGTGTTGGTCAGCTCGTCGGCCTCGCGGCGGGCGGTGGAGCGGATCTCCTCGGCGTCCCGCTCGGCGGTGGAGCGCATGTCGTCGCTCTCCCGCGTGGCCTGGGCCCGCTTCTCGGCGGCCTCGGCCTCGGCGGCTGCCCGCAGGTCGGCCGCCTCGACCTTGGCGGCGGCCTTGATCTCGTTGGCCTCGGTCCGGGCGGCCTGCACGAGCTCGGTGGCCTGCTCCTCGGCCAGGCGCAGCAACTGCTCGATGCGGGCGCCGAGACCGGAGTACGTCGGACGCTCCTGCTCCTGCAACTGGCGCTGGGAGTCGGACAGATCGCGCTGCAGGTTGGTGACCTGCTCCCTCGACTGGCGTAGCTCCAGGTCGAGCTGCTTGAGGTGGTCGTGTACCTGGTGCCGGTCGTAGCCCCTGAGCACGACGTCGAACTCGCGTGCCGGGGCGTCCTCGAAGAAGTTGTTGAGCTGGGCGTCGATGTCGGACTGCATGGAGGCTCGATCCTGGGTTGTCGAGACGGCTACACGGGCCGGACGGGGGGTTCGGCGCAGCCGAGCCAGGAGCCTGTGCCTCGCGGCAGGCTCCCTGTCCGGTGGGAAGCCAGCGTACTCCGCTGGTGCCACCTTCGGGCCCCGTCCAGCTTTCTGCGTGACTAGTTACTTATGTACGAAATATCTGTTTGCTAGCGCGAGGCCGCTTGGACCAACTCGGTGAGCATTCCCCCCACATCTTTGGGATGCAAGAACGCGATCTGCGACCCCATGGAACCGTGACGCGGACGTTCGTCGAGCACCCTCACGCCCTTCTCGTTGATCTTAGTCATGGCCTCGGCGACGTCGGAAACCCCAAATGCCACATGGTGGACACCTTCGCCCCGTTTGGCGAGGAATTTTCCTACGGGGGAGTCGTCGGAGAGCGGTTCCAGCAGCTGGATGTAGGAGCCGCCGCCCTCGCCGTCGGCGATGTGCAGCATGGCCTCCTTGACGCCCTGCGCCTCGTTGACCTCGCGTGCCACGACGGTGAGTGCGAACGTCTCCGAGAAGAACGCGATCTTCTCCTCCAGGTCGTGGCAGGCGATCCCGATGTGGTCGATGCGCATGAACATTGTGTGGCCTACCTCCATAGCGGGCGAGCTCCTACTCGTGGGTATGGTGTCAAAGAACCCCTCATGAGCACAGGAGGCCGCCGCCAATGTCCAGTTCCGTCATCGTCGCCGGAGCTCGTACCCCCATCGGCAAGCTGCTCGGCGCCCTGTCCGGGCTGTCCGGCGTGGAGCTGGGCGGTATCGCCATCAAGGCCGCGCTGGAACGTGCCGGAGTGGCCCCCGAGGCCGTCGAGTACGTGATCATGGGCCAGGTGCTCCAGGCGGGCGCCGGCCAGATCCCCTCCCGCCAGGCCGCCGTCAAGGCCGGCATCCCGATGACCGTGCCCTCGCTGACCGTCAACAAGGTCTGCCTGTCGGGCCTCGACGCCATCGCCCTGGCCGACCAGCTCATCCGCGCCGGCGAGTTCGACATCGTGGTCGCGGGCGGCATGGAGTCCATGACCAACGCGCCCCACCTGCTGCCCGGACTGCGCAAGGGCGTCAAGTACGGCGGCTCCGACGTGGTCGACTCGATGGCCCACGACGGACTGTTCTGCGCCTTCGACCAGTGCGCGATGGGGGAGTCGACCGAGCGGTACAACGCCAGGCTCGGCATCGGCCGCGAGGAGCAGGACGCCGTGTCGGCCCGCTCCCACCAGCTCGCCGCCGCCGCGACCAAGAACGGCGTCTTCGGGGAGGAGATCGTCCCGGTCGAGATCCCGCAGCGGCGTGGCGAGCCGGTGGTCGTCCTGGAGGACGAGGGCGTACGCGGGGACACCACCGTCGAGACGCTGGCCAAGCTGCGCCCGGCCTTCGCCGCCGACGGCACCATCACCGCCGGGTCGGCCTCGCAGATCTCCGACGGGGCGTGCGCCGTGGTGGTCATGTCGAAGGCCAAGGCGGAGGAGCTGGGGCTGCCGTGGCTGGCGGAGATCGGACGGCACGGCAACGTGGCCGGGCCCGACGCGTCCCTGCAGTCGCAGCCGGCCAACGCCATCAAGCACGCGCTGTCCAAGCAGGGGCTCACCGCCGACGACCTTGACCTGGTCGAGATCAACGAGGCCTTCGCCAGCGTCGTGCTGCAGTCGGCCAAGGAGCTCGGGGTGCCGCTGGACAAGGTGAACGTCAACGGCGGCGGCATCGCGCTGGGGCACCCGATCGGGGCCTCGGGGGCGCGGATCGTGCTGACGCTGGCGTACGAGCTGAAGCGGCGGGGCGGCGGCCTGGGTGCGGCGGGGCTGTGCGGCGGTGGCGGGCAGGGCGACGCGCTCATCATCCGCGTTCCCTGACCTTCTTCGACGCCCACCCGGTCACCGGGTGGGCCTGTCAGGACGGCGCCTTCGGCGCCTGTGGTCCACCCGGCCCGTTGCCTGGTTCCCGGGTGGGCCTGCTGGAGCCCGTCCGGGGAGACGCCCTTCAGCCC
The DNA here is from genome assembly GCF_040642995.1 of Nonomuraea sp. NPDC047529. Classification (NCBI taxonomy): domain Bacteria; kingdom Bacillati; phylum Actinomycetota; class Actinomycetes; order Streptosporangiales; family Streptosporangiaceae; genus Nonomuraea; species Nonomuraea sp. NPDC047529. The sequence continues at coordinate 272,456 of NZ_JBEYTJ010000003.1, forward strand.
CCATGGTTGGCACCGCCGCCCCCGGTAGACGATCACCGGCCAGGGCGCGCCCCGACCGGCAAGGCCACCAGGGCCCCCGACGCCGAGCCGCTCACACCCCGGCCCGGCACAGACCGCAAGGCCGCCCCGCGAAGGCAGCCTCTCGCTAATGCCCCTTCCCCGTGTGCCGCCCGCCCGCCGGGACCAGCTCGCACACGCCGTCGGTGCAGGTCCGCTGCATGCGTCCCATCGAGACGAGCTGCACCAGCGCCATCACCCAGCACGCCGGGCACCCGCGCAGGGCGATCGCGCCGACGACGGCGAGCACCAGGCTGACGGGGCCGGTCCACGGGATCAGCGCGACCGAGGCGATCAGCGCGCCGAAGCCCAGCGCGCCGCGGGCCAAATGACGGGGCAGTGACGTCCCCGCGGTGGGCTCAGTCATGGAGGGCTCCTTGGGACAGCAGGCCGTGCACGGTCGCACGGGCGCGGTGCAGGCGGGACTTCATCGCGGGCACGCTCAGCCCGAGGGCGTCGGCGACCATGCGGCCGCTGAGCCCCTGGACGTCCCGCATGATGAGCACCCGCCGCTGGTCGGCGGGGAGTGCCGCGATGGCCTCGGCCACCCGGGCGGCCTCCAGCCGTTCGAACATCTCCTCCTCGGCCGACTGCGCGGCGGCCGAGGGGGGCGCGGGCGGCCCGGGGCGCAGCATCAGGCGGGCCCGCCTGATGCATTCGTTGCGGATGATCCGGAACATCCACGAGGCCAGCGCTCCGGACGCCCGCAGGGTGCCGATCTTGCGGTACAGGACGATCAGCGCCTCCTGGGCGGCGTCCTCGGCGTCCTCGGGCGTGGCGCACAGCGTGTGGGCGAAGCGCCGCACGTGCGGGTGGGCGCCCGACACCAGCGCGGCGATCGAGTCGGCGTCGCCGGCGCGGGCCGCGTTGATCAGCTGTTCGTCCGACCAGGCGCGCCCGCCGCCGGCCGGCTCCGGTGCCACGGCACCGGAGCCGGCGGACGTGCCGAGGCGCTGCGGGTCAGCCACGTTCCTTGCTCCTTCGCCGCAGTACGACCACGCACGTGCAGATCAGTACGGCCGCAGCCCCGGCCGCGATGGCAATCACCATGATGGTCTCCCATTGTCTCGTTGCGTTGTACGGACATGAGAGGCATCGACCCCCGGAAAGGATTCAGGAGGAACGGGTGAAGTCGGCGATCCAGTTCGTCTCCCAGGTGACCCCGCCGTCGGGCGAGAACCGCTGTTCCCAGCGGGCCGACTCACCGGTGATGTCCGACCAGATGTAGGCGACCTTGATCGGCCGGCCGTCGTACACGTCGTCGCAGGTGAAGACCCCGCGCCCGGTGTCGTCGAAGCGGCCCACGACGGGCGGCAGTGACATGCCGGTGGCGCTGCCGGCCCAGTAGAGCGCCCATTCGTCGGCCGCCTCGTCGTACAGACGCAGGGTCACCCCGGCGGACCCCTCGCTGGGGAAGGTGACCTCGTCGATGTTGCCCGTCCCGTCCAGGACGCTCCAGCACCTGGTGTGGCCGGTGAACTCGTACCATTCGTCGCTGCCGGCGAGTGCCTTGCGCAGCCGTCGCTGCCGTGAGGTCCAGGTGCCGACGAAGAAGTCGAAGCTGTTGTCCATGCCCGGACGGTAAGCGCCCATCCCTGACATCTTCCGTCAGTGTCCCGGCGGCGGTGGGGGGGACGCCCCACAAACCCCCCCCCCTAAAGCGCGACAACCGCCCC